>JAFKJZ010000641.1 GCA_017305815.1 Hyphomicrobiales bacterium | reverse complement strand
ATAGCCGTTGCGCAGGTCGTATTCATGCGCCTTGGGGTCCCGCTTGGCCGGGTCGCCCCAGCCACCGCCGCCGGCGGCGTAATTGGCGAACATCTCGCCGGTTCGCAGGGTCTTGCGATACATGCCGACCTTGAGCTGGCGCGCTTCGCCCGGCCACAGGATCATGTGGTTCTTGAGCGGCGAGGGCTCGCCGCCGTTCAGCGCCCAATTGCCGGTCTTGGTCTTTTTCTTCATCGAGAGGATCTCAGTGTCGCCGACCATGCGCACGTCCCGGCGCACGCCGACGCCGCCGCGAAACTGCCCGCGCCCGCCGGAATTCTCGACCAGCTCAAGCCGCTCGTGGAACAGGTTCGACTGCCGCTCCAGCACCTCGATGGGCGTGTTGCGCACGGTCGAGGTCGAGGGGTGCTGCAGCGCGTTGGCGCCGTCATGGGCGAAGGTCGCGCCCCAGCCGATGCCCTCATTGTTCGAGATGACGAAGGTCTTGCCGGTCTGGTGATGTTTGCCGACCGCCATGAAGCCCGGCTCGTCGCCGCCCGATTGGGCCGGGATCCAGGGGATCACCGGGGCCAGCGCCTGGGCGATCATCTCGAAGGCGACCATGCGGCCCCAGCCGACATAGCTCGCCGCGGGATAGACCGCGTTGAAGAAGGATCCTTCCGGGGCCACAACCTCCAGCGCGGCGTAGCAGCCGTGGTTCGAGGGCGTGTCGGGCGAGGTCAGGAACTTGAAATAGGTCTTGGCCATCGTCATCGTGGCGCCGAGCGGATTGTTCACCGGGCCCGCGACCTGCGGGCTCGATCCCGCGAAATCGACCAGGAATCGGTCCTCGGTGATCGTCACTGTGCAGAACATCCGGATCGGATCGCCGGTGACGCCATCGTCATCCAGCCATTCCTCGGCGGTCCAGGTGCCCTTCGGCAGCTTGGCCAGGGCCTCGCGGGTCTTTTGCGCCGAATGTTCGATATAGGCGTCGATGGCGGTCAGCACTCTTTCCTTGCCGAACTTGGCGTAGATCTCGCGGATGGCCTTGTCGCCGGTGCGCAGGCACGCGACCTGGGCGTTGAAATCGCCGCGGATCGCGTCGGGCAGGCGCGAGTTGGTTTCCAGGATCGCCCAGATGTCAGGATCCAGCGTGCCTTCCTTGATCACCCGCACGCCGGGCATCAACAGGCCTTCCTGGTGGACGTCGATGGAATCGAGGACGTAGCCCGCATCCTTGGCACCGATATCCAGCCAGTGCGCGCGCACGCAGATGAACATGTCGGCCTTGTCCGACCCGTCCAGGAAGATCGGCGAGACGAGGAGCGCGTCCGAGGTATGGGCCGAGCTCCAATAGGGCGTGTTCAGCATGACCACGTCGCCCGATTTCCAGGTGGCGGCCATCCCGCTTTCGATCAGCTTGCGCAGGCCATAGTCATTCGCCCCGATGAACGAGGTGATACCCGCCGCCTCGGCCACCATGCGGCCATTGGCGTCGGCGATCGAGATGCCGAAGTCGAGCACTTCATAGATCACCGCATTGAACGCGGTTCGCACCAGCGTGCGGCGCATCTGCTCGGCGGCGGAGAGGAAGAGACCCGAAATGATCTCGATTTCGGCGGCTTTGCTCGTTCTCATCTTACTCTCCGACGCGCTTGACTGAGATCATGCCATGGGGATCGATGCTGGCGACCTGGCCGCTGAACAGCGGCAGGGACGAGCCGGCATCGACGATCAGGATCGGGCCCGGATAGCTCTTGCCGGGCTCAAGGCTGTCGCGCGTCAGCCGCAGGCAGTCGACATAGGCGCCGGTCGCCGGGTCATACATCCGATGGCTGCGGCTGCCCTCGCCCTCGACCCTGGCGGCGAGACCGGCGGAAAGATCGGGCTTCAGCGTCGGGATCACCAGCTTGTATGCATTGCCGAGAAGCGCCCGAACAGGGCGTCTGCGCTATCCTCGAGCGTATAGGGCACGCTCAGCGTATGTTCCTGGCCGACAAAGCGGATCCGGGCCGAGAAATAAGGCTCGGGCGTGACGCTGTCGCCGATATCCTCGATCAGCCGCGCGGTGCGCCGGCTGGCCAGATCGCCGGCGGCCGCGGCCAGGCGCGGCATCATCCCGGGGCCGACGACCTCCATCACCGACATCTGGTCCGAGAAATTGAGATCCGAGGCCATCATTCCCCAGGCGGAGAAGACCGAGGGCAGGGGCGGGATCACCAACTCGGCCATGTCGAGCTCGTCAAACAGCATCGGCCCGAACAGCGGGCCGCAGCCGCCAAAGCCCAGCATGGCGAAGTCGCGCGGATCGAGACCCTTCTCCAGCATCATCTCCTTGACCGAGGAGGAGGTGCGCGAGATCAGCACGTCGAAGATCGACTGCGCCGCCATTTCGAGGCTGATGCCCAGCGGTTCGGCCACCTTGGCGATGATCGCCTGCGCGGCCGCATCATGGGCCACGCCCATCTTGCCGCCCATGAAATTGGTCGTGTCCATGTAGCCAAGCACGACCGCGGCATCGGTCACGGTCGCATCCGTGCCGCCGCGCCCGTAGGAGGCCGGCCCCGGCACCGCGCCCGCCGATTGCGGGCCGACACGCAGAAGCGTGCCGTCGATCCAGGCGATCGAGCCGCCGCCGGCGCCCAGCGTGCGCAGGTCGAAGATCGGCTGCAGGATCGGGAAGACGTCGATATGCGCCTCGAAGACGTCGACCGGATTGTGGTCGACGATCAGGCAGGCGTCGAGGCTGGTGCCGCCGACATCGACCGAGATCACATTCGGCCGCCCGGTTTCGCGCGACAGGTGCAGCGCGCCCGAGACACCGCCCGCCGGACCGGACAGAACCGTCGCGATCGGCTCGGCGTTGGCGAGGTTGAAGGTCATCGCCCCGCCGGAGGAGTTCATGACATATTTGTTGCCGGCGAAGCCCTTGCCTTCCATGCCGCCCGCGACGCGGCCGAGATAGTTCTTGAGGACCGGCTTGATGTAGGCGTCCATCACCGCCGTGCTGGTGCGCTCATATTCGCGGTATTCGTTGGCGAGCTGTACGCCGGAGGACACCTCGCAGCCCGGAAGCGCCGCGCGGATCAGGCGCACGGCCTGTTCCTCGTGCGCCGGGTTGGCGTAGGAATGCAGGAAGCTGACGGCGATGGCCCTGCAGCCCTCGACCTCGTGCAGTTCGCGCGCAGCCGCGACCACGGCCTCGGCGTCGAGCGGCACGACCTCGTTGCCGAGATAGTCCATCCGGCCGGCGACGCCGCGGGTATGGCGGCGTTCGACGATCTGCGCCGGGCGGTGATAGTCGAAGCGGTACATGTCCTGGAATTCCAGCGCCCCGCGCGAGATCTCGAACAGGTCGCGAAAGCCGGCATTGGTGATGATGCCGACCTGCGTGCCCTTGCGCTCGAGGATCGCGTTCAGGCCCCGCGTCGTGCCATGGACAAAATCAAAGATCTGGTCGGC
>JAFKJZ010000640.1 GCA_017305815.1 Hyphomicrobiales bacterium | reverse complement strand
GGATCACCGGCCGCGTCGACGACGTGCTCAACGTCTCCGGCCACCGCATGGGCACGGCCGAGGTCGAGAGCGCGCTGGTGGCGCATGAGCATGTCTCGGAAGCCGCCGTCGTCGGCTACCCGCACGACATCAAGGGCCAGGGCATCTATGCCTATGTCACGCTGATGGCGGCGGTCGAGCCGACCGACGCGCTGCGCAAGGAACTGGTCGCCTGGGTGCGGATGGAGATCGGCCCGATTGCCTCGCCCGACCTGATCCAGTTCGCGCCCGGCCTGCCGAAGACGCGCTCGGGCAAGATCATGCGCCGCATCCTGCGCAAGATCGCCGAAGGCGAATTCGGCAATCTCGGCGACACCTCGACCCTGGCCGATCCGGCCGTCGTCGACGACCTCGTCGCCAACCGCCAGAACAAGCGGTAGTCGATTTCGGGAGGCCGGCTCAGTAGCCGGCCTTTCTTTGATGTCTCGTCATCTCCTGGCTCGATGGGTGCAACATCCTCGGCGTCATCCCGGGCTTGACCCGGGATCCATCCATCCGCTGTCTCGTTCGTAGTCGTTTGACGAAGGCTCGTCATCGCGCCGACGGCCTCAGGCCACGGCGGCACGGATCCCGGATCTCCGCTTCGCTGCGTCCGGGATGACGGAGCCTGGGGGATTACGGCCTTGGCAGCCGCATCAGAAGTCGCTGGCGATGCCCTTGTTCTCCCAGTCGCCGTAGCGCACCGGTTCCGGGCCGGCGCGGCCGAGGATCTCGCGCGGGCGCCTCGTCGCGGCGTCGATCTCGGCGCGGCGCGCTTCCGCTTCGGCGAGCGCGCGGCGGGCGACGTCGCTGAGCGGGCGGGGCGGGTGTGCGGTTTCGGCTTCGTCGCTCATCGGGGCCTCGAAGATGGGGCGCTGGGGCGCAAATGGCGCGGATTCCCGCGCCCGGGGCCGGCGCCGCAACTTGCAGCTCGACCGGTACCCTCCCATCATATAGGTCGAACCCGCCGGCCCCCGCAACGCGGCCGGCCATCGCGGCCAATCGGGAGTGATCGATGAACGTCATGCGCACCGCCATGCTGATCGCGGCCTTGACCGCCCTGTTCATGGGCGTCGGCTACCTGATCGGCGGATCGAGCGGCATGATGATCGCGTTCGTCATCGCCGCCGGCATGAACATCTTCAGCTACTGGAATTCCGACAAGATGGTGCTGTCGATGTACGGCGCCCACGAGGTCGACGAACGCAGCGCGCCGGAGTACTACGGCATCGTCCGGCAGCTGGCGCAGCGCGCCGATCTCCCCATGCCGAAGGTCTATGTCATCGATTCCGCCCAGCCCAACGCCTTCGCCACCGGCCGCAACCCGCAGAACGCGGCCGTCGCGGCCTCGAGCGGGCTGCTGCAGGTGCTGACGCGCGACGAGATCGCCGGCGTGATGGCGCATGAGCTGGCGCATGTGAAGAACCACGACACGCTGACCATGACGATCACGGCGACGCTGGCCGGCGCCATCTCGATGCTGGCGAACTTCGCCTTCCTGTTCAGCGGCAATCGCAACCGGGAAGGCGGCGGCATCGGCATGATCGGGACGATCGTCATGATGATCGTCGCCCCGATGGCGGCCATGCTGGTGCAGATGGCGGTCAGCCGGACGCGCGAATATTCGGCCGATCGCCTCGGCGCCGAAATCTGTGGTTCGCCGCGTTCGCTAGCGAGCGCCCTTGCCAAGATCGCGCGCGGGGCGCACGAGATCCCCAACGAGGCGGCCGAGGCGAATCCCGCCTCCGCGCATCTCTTCATCATCAATCCCCTATCCGGGCAGCGCATGGACAATCTCTTCTCGACTCATCCGGACACGGAAAACCGGATCGCCGCCCTCATGGCCATGGAGGCGGAGCGCGGTGGCTCCGGCGGCGGCGCGCGCCCGGCTGCCCGTGTCGACCTGCCGGGAGGCTTCCGCTCCAACCGGCCCGCCGCGTCGGAGCCGCGCGG
>JAFKJZ010000169.1:5186-17488 GCA_017305815.1 Hyphomicrobiales bacterium | reverse complement strand
TCGCGAAGGCGCGCTTGGCGGCGGCAACCGCCTTGTCGACATCGGCCTTCGAGCCCAGCGAGATCTGCGCGAAGGCGTCCTCGGTCGACGGGTCGATCACGTCGATGACTTTCGGCACGACCGGGTCGACCCAGGCGCCGTCGATGTAGAATTGCAGATTGTGCGACATGAAATCCTCCCGTCGATCCGTTTCCCCTAGATTGGCGTCGGATTGCCGGATGTTCAACCGCGATCCGCAGCGATGGCGTCGGAGGCGGGGTTGACGGTCAGAGGAAGCCGGCGCGGGCCTGGCCGAGCGGGCCGAAATCGGCTTCCAGATGCTGTCCCGGCAGCACCTGCAGGATCGGCGTGCAGGCCCCCGTGGCGACGAGATCGCCGGCATTGAGCCGCTCTCCCTGCGCGGCGAGCTCGCCGGCCAGCCAGGCGACGGCGTCGAGCGGATGGCCGAGGGTCGCCGCCGCCGTCGCGCGCGCGACCTCCTGGCCGTCGATCCGCGCCACGACGGGGACGCGGCCGAGGGCGGCGAGATCCGGCGCGGCGGCGTGCGGACCGCACAGCGTGAAGACATGCAGCGCGAAATCGGCCAAGGCGCCAAGATCGTTGCGGGGAGGATGGATCGTGCGCCGGCCGAGCAGGCCGATCGCCGGCTGCACGGCAACGATCGCGTCGGCGGCTGCCGCCCGGTCGATCGCCTCGCCATCGGCGGGAAAGACTCGCCCGAGCCGGAAGACGAGCTCGCATTGCGCGCCGAGGATGCCCTTCGGCAGGGGGAACAGGCCGCGATCCGGCCCATGCGCGCTGTCGGCGATCGGCCCGAAGATCGGCCGTTCGAGCCCGAGGTTGCGGCGGCAGGCCGGGTTGGCGCCGACCAGCGCATAGCCGTCGAGGTCGCTGCAGAAGGCTTCGAGCGCGGCGCGCTGCACCGCCCGCGCCTCGGCGGCGTCGCCGAGCCCGTCGAGCGGGATGTCCTGCACGATTCCGAGCGCCCGATTGGCCGCGAGCGCGGCGGCCAGCTTTCCGAGTTCGCCTGACTTCATGATTTCACCTCTCCCAAGGTGTGATCAGGCAGACATGCACTCCATTTCAAGTCGAATCCGTCTGGGTCGATGTAATTTTCCAAAAGCGAATCACTTTTAATATGATATTTTAATACCGTTGCTGTGCTCTCTCCATCGAGAACCTATACGGCTCGGCCTACCTTGCCGTGTCGCAGCGACGCGCCGCCGATTTCCGGTACGGGTCATCCCGGCCGCATTCGGCGCGAAGCGCTTCCGCGTGCCGACCGGACAAGGATTGGAACCATGCCGCTTCGCAGCCCCTTCGATGCCATCGCCGCCGCCGCCCGGGACGGGCGCGGCGCTTTCGCCGCGGGATCGCCTTATGCCCGGCGCAGCCGGGACCGCTACCGGGCCGTGGCGATGGCGCGCAAGCATCCGGAAGAACTCGGCGTCGTCCTGCGCCTGGTCGCCGTGATGGCCTTCTTCGCTGCCATGGCGACGCTGCTGTTCTGGCTCGCCCGCTGATCCCGATGGCCTTGGCCGCACTGCCCGGCGCGGCGGCGCGGAAGGCCCGGGGGCAGGCCGCGGGCGACAGCAGCGGCGTCCTTTTCCTATAGGATTTTTATATCTTTCCCTCCCGGCCTCTCTCGAACGCCTATGCGGTTCGGGGCCATATTCCCTGCAGATTTTCAATCGGATCCGGCGAACGGCGCGTCTTCGACGCAGGGCCGAACGATCTCGTTCGCGGTCTTGTCGCCGACACTCGCAACGTTGGATCGCCAGGATTTCAAGGAGTGATGCAAATGGACTTCATCGTCGTCGGAATAGGCGTTCTGTTCTTCGCCTTTTCCTGGGCCTACATCGAAATCTGCCAGAAACTATAGGGCGGGGGCGGATCATGCTGGTCGATTATCTTCTGGGCGGCGCCGTGACGGCGTTCCTCCTCGTTTACCTGACCTACGCGCTGGTGCGCCCGGAGCGGTTCTGATCGCCACGGCGATCCCCGTCCGCGCCACCTTTCCTGGAAAGCACGTCACATGACCGTCAACGGTTGGATACAGATCCTCGTCTTCTGCGGGATCATCCTTGCGCTGGTGAAGCCGCTCGGGGGCTACATGACCCGCGTCTTCAACGGCGAGCGCACGATCCTGTCCCTTATCTTCGGGCCGCTGGAGCGCGGGCTCTACCGGCTCGCCGGCACCAGCGACCGAGAGGAGCAGCACTGGACGACCTATGCGGGAGCCATGCTGCTGTTCAATCTCGCGGGCTTCCTGCTGCTCTACGTCCTGCAGCGCGTGCAGGGATCGCTGCCCTATAACCCTGCCGGCATGGGCGCCGTCCCGCCCGAGCTCGCCTTCAACACCGCCGCCAGCTTCGTCACCAACACCAACTGGCAGAACTACGGCGGCGAAAGCACGATGTCCTATCTTACGCAGATGGCGGGCATGAACGTGCAGAACTTCGTCTCGGCCGCGACGGGAATCGTCATCGCCATCGTGCTGATCCGTGCCTTCGCGCGGAAATCGGCGCGGACGCTCGGCAATTTCTGGGTCGATATCGTCCGCGCCACGCTCTACGTGCTGCTGCCGATCTGCGTCGTCGGCACGCTGGTGCTCGTGTGGCAGGGCGTGCCGCAGAACCTGAACCCCTACACCGTCGCGACCACGCTGGAAGGCGCGCAGCAGACGATCGCCCAGGGGCCGGTCGCCTCGCAGATGATGATCAAGCATCTCGGCACAAACGGCGGCGGCTTCTTCAACGCCAACGCCGCGCATCCGTTCGAGAACCCGACCGCGCTGGTCAACCTGATCCACATGGTGATGATCTTCGCCATCGGCGCGGCGCTGACCAACGTATTCGGCCGCATGGTCGGCAGCGAGCGCCAGGGCTGGGCGATCTTCGCTGCCATGGGAGTGCTGTTCCTGGCCGGCGTGGTCGTCTGCTACTGGGCGGAAGCTCAGGGCAATCCGCTCGTCCATGCGCTCGGCATCGACGGCGGCAACATGGAGGGCAAGGAGGCCCGTTTCGGCATCGTGCTGTCGTCGCTGTTCGCCGTGGTGACGACGGCCGCCTCCTGCGGCGCGGTCAACGCCATGCATGACAGCTTCATGGCGCTCGGCGGCATGATCCCGATGATCAACATGATGCTCGGCGAGATCATCATCGGCGGCGTCGGCGCCGGCTTCTACGGCATCCTGCTCTTCATCGTCATCGCCATCTTCGTCGCCGGGCTCATGGTCGGCCGCACGCCGGAATATCTCGGCAAGAAGATCGAGGCCAAGGAGGTCAAGATGGCGATGCTCGCCGTGCTTTGCCTGCCCCTGACCATGCTCGGCTTCACGGCGATCGCCATCGTGCTGCCGACCGGCCTGTCGTCGATCGCCAATCCCGGCCCGCACGGCTTCTCCGAGGTGCTCTACGCCTATACCTCGGCCGCCGCCAACAACGGCTCGGCCTTCGGCGGCCTGTCCGGCAACACGCCCTGGTACAACCTGACCATCGGCCTCGCCATGCTGATGGGCCGCTTCCTGGTCATCATCCCGGCCATGGCGATCGCCGGCTCGCTGGTGACGAAGAAGGTGGTGCCGGCTTCGGCGGGCACCTTCCCGACGCACGGGCCGCTCTTCGTCGGCCTTCTGGTCGGCGTCATCGTGATCGTCGGCGGCCTGACCTTCTTCCCGGCGCTGGCGCTCGGCCCGATCGTCGAGCACCTCGCCATGGTCCAGGCGCCGGGGCTGTGAGGCGATCATGAGCTACCGATCCTGGCTGGGCTGCCCGCATATCGCCCTCTCGACCCTTCGTCCCCGCGCCGGATCGGCGCGGGGAGAGGCGGGACCTGTGCCGCGTGCGTCGACCCTCATCCTCGGCCTGACCGTGGCGATATCGGCCCTCGTGCTGGCCGTCGATCTTCTCATCCGGCTGGCCGCGGCGACCTGAAGGTCGGACCGCCCGTCACCCGAGTTTCACGCTGGAGTCTCTGATGAGCCAGTCCAAATCCGCGAGCATCCTGGACGCTCGCATCCTCGTCCCCGCCATCGGCGGCGCGTTCAAAAAGCTCGATCCGCGCAGCCTGGCGCGCAATCCGGTGATGTTCGTCGTCGCGGTCGTCTCGGCCCTGACCACCGTCCTGTTCCTGCGCGACCTCCTCACCGGCGGCGCCAATCTCGGCTTCTCGCTGCAGATCGTCATCTGGCTGTGGTTCACGGTGCTGTTCGCCAATTTCGCCGAGGCCGTCGCCGAGGGGCGCG
The DNA here is from genome assembly GCA_017305815.1 of Hyphomicrobiales bacterium. Lineage (GTDB taxonomy): Bacteria > Pseudomonadota > Alphaproteobacteria > Rhizobiales > Kaistiaceae > Kaistia > Kaistia nematophila. The sequence continues at coordinate 13,242 of JAFKJZ010000169.1, read as the reverse complement.
GCAAGGCGCAGGCGGAATCGCTCCGCCGCACCCGCACCGAGACGCAGGCGAAGCTGCTTGCCGACGGCGACCGCGACGATTTCCGGCTTGTGCCCGGCACCAGCCTGAAGGTTGGAGACGTCGTCCTGGTCGAGGCCGGCGACATCATTCCCTCCGATGGCGAGGTCATCGAGGGCGTCGCCTCGGTCAACGAGGCGGCGATCACGGGCGAATCCGCGCCGGTGATCCGTGAATCCGGCGGCGACCGCTCGGCCGTTACCGGCGGCACGCAGGTGCTGTCGGACTGGATCCGGGTTCGCATCACTGCCGCGGCCGGCTCGACCTTCATCGATCGCATGATCGCTCTGGTCGAGGGCGCCGAGCGGCAGAAGACGCCGAACGAGATCGCCCTCAACATCCTGCTCGCCGGCATGACGCTGATCTTCGTGCTGGCCGTCGTCACCATTCCGAGCTTCGCCAGCTACGCCGGCGGCTATATCCCGGTCGTCGTGCTGGTGGCTCTGTTCGTGACGCTGATCCCGACGACTATCGGCGCGCTGCTTTCGGCGATCGGCATCGCCGGCATGGACCGGCTGGTGCGCTTCAACGTGCTCGCCATGTCGGGCCGCGCCGTCGAGGCGGCCGGCGACGTCGACACGCTGCTGCTCGACCAGACCGGCACGATCACGCTCGGCAACCGCCAGGCGACCGAGCTTCGCCCGGTGCGCGGCGTCAGCGAGCAGGAACTGGCCGACGCGGCGCAGCTCGCCTCGCTCGCCGACGAGACGCCGGAGGGCCGCTCGATCGTCGTGCTCGCCAAGGAGAAATACGGCATCCGCGCCCGCGACATGCAGACCCTGCACGCGACCTTCGTGCCGTTCACGGCGCAGACCCGCATGAGCGGCGTCGATTTCGACGGCGCCTCTATCCGCAAGGGCGCCGTCGACGCGGTGCTCCGATATGTCGACCAGGCCGGCTCCGCGACCGCCGCCGACCGGCCCGGCGCCGGCACGGTGCGCGAGCTGCAGGCGATCGCCGACGAGATCGCCAAGGCGGGCGGCACGCCGCTTGCCGTGGTGAAGGACGGCCGCCTGCTGGGCGTCGTCCACCTGAAGGACATCGTCAAGGGCGGCATCCAGGAGCGCTTCGCCGAGCTTCGCCGCATGGGCATCCGCACGGTGATGATCACCGGCGACAACCCGATGACGGCGGCGGCGATCGCGGCCGAGGCCGGCGTCGACGATTTCCTCGCCCAGGCGACGCCGGAGATGAAGCTGGCGCTGATCCGCGAGGAGCAGGCCAAGGGCAAGCTGGTGGCGATGTGCGGTGACGGCACCAACGACGCCCCGGCGCTGGCGCAATCCGATGTCGGCGTGGCGATGAATACGGGCACCGTCGCGGCGCGAGAAGCCGGCAACATGGTCGATCTCGACAGCGATCCGACCAAGCTCATCGAGATCGTGGAAATCGGCAAGCAATTGCTGATGACGCGCGGCGCGCTGACGACGTTTTCGATCGCCAATGACGTCGCCAAGTATTTCGCCATCATCCCGGCGATGTTCCTGGCCTTCTACCCGCAGCTCGGCGCGCTCAACGTCATGAACCTCTCGACCCCGCAGAGCGCGATCCTGTCGGCGATCATCTTCAACGCGCTGATCATCGTCGCCCTGGTCCCGCTGTCGCTCCGGGGCGTCAAGTACCGGGCCGTCGGCGCCGGCGCGCTGCTGTCGCGCAACCTGCTGATCTATGGCGTCGGCGGCCTGATCGTGCCGTTCGCCGGCATCAAGGCCATCGACATGGCCATCACGGCCCTTGGCCTCGCCTGAAGGATAGTCCCATGCTGAAACAGCTTCGCCCCGCAATCTTCATGATCGTCGCGCTCACCGTGATCACAGGCCTGGTCTATCCGCTCGGCATGACCGGCCTCGCCCAGGCGCTGTTCCCGCGCCAGGCCAATGGCAGCCTGGTCGAGCGCGACGGCAAGGTGGTCGGCTCCGAGCTCATCGGCCAGGCCTTCGCCTCCGACCGCTATTTCCACGGCCGTCCTTCGGCCGCCGGCAAGGGCTATGACGCATCGGCGTCCGGCGGTTCCAATCTCGGCCCGAGCAATCCGGCCCTGATCGAACGCATCACGGCCGATGCGGAAAGGCTGAAGGCGGAGAACCCCGGCGCCGCCGTGCCGATCGACCTCGTCACCACCTCGGGCAGCGGCCTCGACCCCGACATCTCGCCGGAGGCGGCCTATTTCCAGGTGCCGCGCGTCGCCAAGGCGCGCGGGCTCGACGAGGTCACGGTGAAGGCGCTGGTGACGGCGCATGTCGAGGACCGGCAGCTCGGCTTCCTGGGTGAGCCGGTCGTCAACGTGCTCGCCTTGAACCTTGCGCTGGACGCGGCCGGCGCGCAATGACAGGAAGTGCCGGAACCTGCGCCCTGGCGCCGGTTCCGGCCGTTTGGACAGAGGTCACGATTGGATGCCTGACGACAGTCGAGACGCACCGGGCCGGCCATCGCCGGACGCGCTGCTGGAGCGGGCGACGCGCGAGACGCGCGGCCGGCTGAAGATCTTCCTCGGCGCGGCGCCCGGCGTCGGCAAGACCTACGAGATGCTGATGTCCGGCCGCGCCCGCAAGGCCGACGGCGTCGACGTCGTCATCGGCGTGGTCGAGACGCATGGCCGCGAGGAGACGGCGGCGCTGGTCGAGGGTTTTGAAGTCGTCCCGCGCAGAATCGTCGACTATCGCGGCCGGGTGCTGGAGGAGATGGACCTCGACGCCATCCTCGCCCGGCGGCCGGCGCTGGTTCTCGTCGACGAACTGGCGCACACCAATGCCGAAGGCAGCCGCCATCCGAAGCGCTATCTCGACGTCGAGGAGATCCTGGCGCGCGGCATCGACGTCTACACCACGCTCAACATCCAGCATGTCGAAAGCCTGAACGACGTCGTCGCCCAGATCACCAGGATCCGGGTGCGCGAGACGGTGCCGGATTCGATCATCGACCGCGCCGACGATGTCGAGGTGATCGACCTGACGCCGGACGACCTGATCAAGCGCCTGCACGAGGGCAAGGTCTATTTCGCCGGCACCGCCAAGCGGGCGATCGAGAACTATTTTTCGCCAGGCAACCTGACCGCGCTGCGCGAGTTGGCGCTCAGGCGCACGGCGCAGCGGGTCGACGAGCAGCTCGTCAGCCACATGCAGGCGCACGCGATTTCCGGCCCGTGGGCGGCCGGCGACCGGGTGCTCGTCTGCATCGACGAGCAGCCGCGCAGCGCCTCGCTGGTGCGCTATGCAAGGCGGCAGGCGGACCGTCTGCGGGCGCCCTGGGCAGCGCTGCACATTGAGACGGCGCGTTCGGCCGGCCTGCCGGAGGCCGGCAAGGATCGGATCGCGGCGACGCTCCGCCTCGCCGAGCAGCTGGGCGGCGAGGCGATCACGCTGCCCGGCCAGGACGTCGCCCGCGACATCGTCCGCCACGCCATGGCGAACAACGTCACCCACGTCATCATCGGCAAGCCGGCGAAGCCGCGCTGGCGCGAGATGTTCGAAGGCTCCGTGTCGCACGAACTGATCCGGCTCGCCGGCGACATCAGCGTGCATGTCATCTCCGGCAATGACCGCGACGCGCCGCCGGCCCGCGAGGTGGCGCTGGCGACGCCGACCCGGCTGAAGCTGCGGCCCTACGCGCTCGGCGTCGCCTATACCGGCGTCGCGCTCGCCTTCGCCATGCTGCTGCTGCGCGTGCTCGACGTGCGCAATCTGGCGCTGGTGTTCCTGATGGCGGTGCTGACTTCGGCCGTCACCGCCGGGCTGTGGCCGGCGCTGTTCACCTCGGCGGTCGCCGCGCTCGCCTTCAATTTCTTCTTCCTGCCGCCGCTCTACACGCTCGATATCGGCGACCCGGAGAGCGCGCTCGCCTTCGTCTTCTTCCTCTGCGTGGCCGTGATCGCCAGCAATCTGACCGCGCGCGTCCAGCGCCAGGCGGCGGCGGCGCGCCAGCGCGCCCGCACCACCGAGGGGCTCTATCTGTTCAGCAGGAAGCTGGCCGGCGCCGGCACGCTCGAGGACGTGCTGTGGGCGACCGTCTACCAGATCGCCTCGATGCTGAAGGTCCGCGTCGTGGTGCTGCTGCCGGAGAACGGCACCATCGCGGTGCGCGCCGGCTATCCGCCGGACGACACGCTGGTCGACGCCGACATCGCCGCGGCGCGCTGGGCCTGGGAGCACAACCGCCCGGCCGGGCGCGGAGCCGATACGCTGCCCGGTGCCAGGCGGCTCTATCTGCCGCTGCGCACCGGCCGCACCGCGGTCGGCGTCGTTGGCCTCGACGATGACGGGCAGGGACCGCTTCTGACGCCGGAGGAGCAGCGCCTGTTCGACTCGCTCGCCGACCAGGCGGCGCTCGCCATCGAGCGGATCGAGCTGGTGGCGGATGTCGACCGGGCGCGGCTGGCGGCCGAGGCGGACCGGCTGCGCTCGGCGCTCCTGACGTCGATATCGCACGACCTGCGCACCCCGCTTGCCGCCATCATGGGGGCGGCCGAGGCGCTGCGTGACTATCCCGACGCGATCGCCGCGGGCGACCGGGTCGAGCTGCTCTCGACCGTCATCGACGAGTCGGAGCGTCTGCATCGCTTCATCGCCAACCTGCTCGACATGACACGGATCGACTCCGGCGCCATGCAGCCGAATGCTTCGCTGCACTATGTCGGCGACGTCGTCGGCACCGCGCTGCGCCGGGCCGCCAAGATCCTTGCCGAGCACAGGGTCGAGGTCGGCATTCCGCCGGAGCTGCCGATGATCCGGCTCGATCCGGTGCTGTTCGAGCAGGTGCTGTTCAACCTGCTCGACAACGCCGCCAAATACGCGCCGCAGGGCACGGCGATCCGGATCGAGGGATGGGCGGATGGCGGTTCCGTGGTGTTGCAGGTATTGGACGAGGGGCCAGGCATTCCGCCCGCCGACCTTGAACGCGTCTTCGATAGCTTCTATCGCGTGCGCAAGGCCGATCACGTGCGGGCCGGAACCGGGCTCGGGCTGTCGATCTGCCGCGGCTTCGTCGAGGCGATGGGCGGCACGATCCGGGCCGGCAACCGCACCGATCGGTCCGGCGCGGTCTTCACCATCAAGATGCCGGCCTCCGCCGACGTCGCCATGCTGGAAGATCTGCCATGACCAGTCCGACCGTGAAGATCCTGGTCGTCGATGACGAGCCGCCGATCCGGCGCCTGCTGCGGGTGGGGCTGGCCTCGGAAGGTTTCGCCATCGACGAGGCGACCAATGCCCGCGACGCGATCGAGCATGTGGCGGCCGAGCGGCCGGATCTGATCCTGCTCGATCTTGGCCTGCCGGACATGCCGGGCCACGATCTTCTGGGGCGCTGGCGCGCCGAACTGCTGGAAGTGCCGATCATTGTCCTTTCCAGCCGCACCGACGAGGCCGGCATCGTCCGGGCGCTGGATCTCGGCGCCGACGACTATGTCACCAAGCCGTTCGGCATGAAGGAGCTGGTGGCGCGGATCCGCGTCGCGCTCCGCCACCGGCTGCAGCAGCAGGGCGAGAAGCCGGTCTTCCAGACGGGCGATCTGTCGGTCGACCTGGTCAAGCGGATCGTCAAGGTTGGGGGGCGCGAGATCAAGCTCTCGCCGAAGGAATACGACATCCTCCGGGTTCTGGTGCAGCACGCCGGCAAGGTGCTGACGCATCAGCATCTGTTGAACCAGGTCTGGGGCGGCTCGACGGATGTGCAATACCTGCGCGTCTATGTCCGCCAGCTCCGCCAGAAGATCGAGCGACAGCCCGATCAGCCGGAATACATCACCACGGAGACGGGGGTCGGCTATCGCTTGCGCGACGTCGAGTGATACAGAGCTGGCACGCCGCTGCCGAAATCCGATGCGCTGCAGGCGCCGATACGAGTGAGACCATGATCCTTTCTGAATTCATCAAGCCCGAAAGCGTGATGATCGACCTTGCCGCCCCTTCGAAAAACAAGCTGCTCGCCAGCTTGTCCGAGCAGGCGGGGCTGGCGCTCGGCCTGCCGGTCGAGGACATCTATCAGGCGATTCACAATCGCGAGAAGCTCGGCTCGACCGGCGTTGGCGACGGCATCGCCATTCCGCATGCGCCGGTGCCGGGCCTCGAGGTTCCGTTCGGCATGGTCGCGCGGCTGAAGAAGCCGGTCGATTTTGAATCGGTCGACGACGTCCCGGTCGATATCGTCTGTCTGCTGCTGATGCCGGGACAGGGCTCGTCGCCCTATCTCAACGTGCTCGCCTGCATGGCGCGCAAGCTGCGTTCGCCGAAGGTGGTGAAGTCGATCCGCGTCGCGGTCCTGCCCGACCAGGTCTACACGGCGCTGTGCGAGGAGCCGGCCTGACGCGGGGACCCGGGCCGGAACCCTCCGTCGCCATGGGACGTTGACCTCCCGTTGAAGCGAACGGAGGTGCATCATGCCCCGGGGCGACAAGTCGAAATACACTGACAAGCAGGAACGCAAGGCCGGCCACATCGCCGAGAGCTATGAGGAGCGCGGCGTTTCCGAGAAGGAAGCCGAGCGGCGCGCCTGGGCCACCGTCAACAAGGACGATGGCGGCGGCAAGAAATCCGGCTCCGGCCGCGGCGCCCATACCGGCCATCCGGCCGCCCACAAGGGCGGCGAACTGGGCGGCGCCGCGTCCGCGGCCCGTCCCGCCGCCGAGCGATCGGCCGCAGCGAAGAAGGCCGCCGCCACCCGCAAGCGTAACACGGAGCACCGGGCGCATGGCTGAAGCCAGGCGGCCCGAGTCTTCGACGGCAGAGGAGGCGATCATGGACCAGCGCGTGGAACTCTCCCGGCACGACCTGACGACCACCGAGGTGCGGCAGGCGATCGCGCCCCATCGGCTGCGCTACATGCTGCTGGCGGGCACCGTCGCTGTCGTTCTGGGCTTTGTCGCCGTTTATTTCCTGGTCCAGTAAACCGATGAAGGGCGATCGATATGGCGCCGCGTTCATTCTGGAAGGGCTATCTGAAGCTGTCGCTCGTCACCTGCCCCGTGGCGATGATGCCGGCGACGACCGACAACGAGAAGGTGCGCTTTCATACCCTGAACCGCGCCACCGGCCATCGGGTCCTCAGCCAGTATGTCGACGCCGAGACCGGGGAGGCGGTCGAGGACGACGAGCAGGTCAAGGGCTACGAGCGCGGCGAGGACGAGTATCTGATGCCCGAGGACGACGAGATCGCTTCCGTCGCGCTCGAAAGCACGCGGACCATCGACATCGAGATGTTCGTGCCCGCCGATGACATCGGCTGGATCTGGTACGACAAGCCCCACTACCTCGTGCCCGACGATCCGGTCGGCGAGGAGGCGTTCTCCGTCATCCGCGATGCCATGGCCGCCACCGGGACGGTCGGGATCTCCCGGCTGGTCCTTTATCGCCGCGAGCGCGCCGTCATGCTGAAGCCGCGCGAGAACGGGATCGAGCTCTGGACGCTGCGCTATGGCGACGAGATCCGCAACGAGGCCCTCTACTTCGAGGACGTCGGCGACGCCAAGGCGGATCCGAAGCTCACCGAGATGATGGAGACGCTGATCCGCGAGCGGACCCGGCCATGGTCGCCGGCCCTTGTCACCGATCCGGTGCAGGAGCGCCTGCTCGAGATCATCGCCGCGAAGAAGAAGGGCCGGAAGCCGCCGGCACGGAAGGAAGCGCCGGCGAAGGAGGGCAACGTGGTCAGCATCATGGATGCGCTCCGGCGAAGCATTGCCTCGGAGAGCAAGCCGGCGCCCAAAGGCCGGTAAGCGAAGGGGCGGTCAGGGCTCGAAGAAGACGGCGCGGCTGCACCGCGCCGCCGTCTTGTTCGGGAATGGCTAGACGCCGTCGGCGAGCGTGATGATCTTGCCGGTGGCGGCCGCTTCCTCGATCGCCGTCAGCACCCGCGTCACGCGCAGGCCGTCCTGCGCGTCGGCGAGCAGCGGCGCGCCATCGGCGACGGAATCGATGAAGCGGGCGATCGCCTCCATGACGAAGCCGCCGATGCGGCCGCCCGCCGCCGGCGTCACGCCGAGCAGATCATGCGCGCGCCGGCCGGC
>JAFKJZ010000169.1:0-5120 GCA_017305815.1 Hyphomicrobiales bacterium | reverse complement strand
TGAAGGCGCTGTTCTGCGCCGTGTCGGTCTGGATCGCGCCCTTCTCGCCGATGAATTCCATCCGGAAATCGACGACGCCCGGCATGTCGCGCGGCAGCACCCAGCTGTTCTCCATCTGGGCGATGGCGCCATTGTCGAATTCGAGGATGGAGAGATGCACATCGGCCGTGTCGACGCCGTTCGACTTCAGGTAGCCGCGCCGCACCATCGCCTGCACGCGCTTGACCTCGGCGCCCATGATGAAGCGGAGCGCATCGAGCGAATGGCTGCCGAGGAACCACAGCGCCGAGGAACGGCCGGCCCAGGACAGGAGGTCGTAGGGCACGAACACCGTGTTCGACAGCTTGGCCGAGGCATGCAGCGGCGTGCCGATCTCGCCGGCGGCGATCGCCTCGCGGGCGGCGACGATGGCCGGGTTCACGCGGTTGTGGAAGTCGACCATCACCTTGACGCCGGCCTTGTCGGCCGCCGCGGCGATCGCCTCGACCTCGCGAAGCGTGGTCGCCAGCGGCTTCTCGCTCATCACATGCTTGCCGGCCTGGATCGCCGCCAGCACGATGTCGCCATGGGCGAAATCGGGCGTCGCCACGGTCACGGCGTCGATATCGGGATCGGCCAGAAGCTGCTTGTAGTCGGTGTAGGTCTTGCCGGCGCCGAACTGCTTCTGCATGTCGGCGACGCGGGCCGGGTCGAGGTCGCACACGGCCGCGAGCTCGGCGCCCTCGATGGCGCTCAGCGTCTTGCAATGGAACGAGCCCCAGAGGCCCGCTCCGACCACGCCGAAGCGAACTTTGCGCGATGACGTCATTTCCAGTTCATCCTTTCACGGAACCAAAGGTCAGGCCTCGGACGACGTAGCGGTCGAGCACGAGGAAGATCAGCATGGGCGGGATCATGGCGGCGACGGCGGCCGAGGCGATGAAGCCCCAGGTGACGCCGGCGGTGCCGAAATATTGCAGCGTGCCGACCGGCAGCGTCGTCGTGCTGCGATTGGCGAGCACCAGCGGGAAGGCCGCGTTGTTCCACGAGAACACGAAGGCGAACATCGAGGTGACGATCAGGCCCGGCATCACCATCGGAAGGATGAACTTCAGCAGGATCGTCGTCGTGCCAGCGCCGTCGATGCGGGCTGCCTCTTCGATCTCGATCGGCACCTCGTCGATGAACGAGCGCATCAGCCAGACCGAGAACGGAATGGTCAGGGTCTGCGAGATCAGGATCATCGAGAAATAGGTCCCCTTCACGCCGGCCATGCTGGCGAGGATCGAATAGGGGATCAGGAAGGCTACCGGCGGCGCCATCAGCAGGCCGAGATACCAGAGCATGATGTTCTTGCGGCCGCGGATCTTGTAGCGCGACAGCGCATAGGCCGCCGGAAACGAGAACGGCAGGTTGAGGGCCACGGCGCCGATGGCGACGATCAGGCTGTTCGCCAGCTGCGGCGCGTTGTTGCCGGGATCGAAGAAGGTGTAGCGGATCGATTCCCAGTTGGGCGTGAACGACAGCACCGGTGGCATGGCGAAATAGGTTTCCGCCGGCCGGATCGCGAGCAGCACGAACCAGAGGATCGGGCCGATGAAAACCAGGAGCAGAAGCCCCATCGCGGCATAGCCGAACAGGCGGCCGGCGACGCTTTCCGAACCTTGCATCTCAATCCCAATCCTTGAACGCGAAGAAGACGAACAGGCCGATGATCGCGTTGACGATGATCACCATCATCCAGGTCATGGCGCTGGAGAGGCCGATGTTGAAGTCGACCATGCCGGCTTGATAGAGGCTGTAGCCGAGCGTGCGACTGGAGGTTCCGGGGCCGCCCTTGGTCAGCACCACCACCAGGTCGAACGTATTGAAGATCTGCATGAAGCGCAGCATGACCACGATCAGCGCTGTCTTGCGGATCAGCGGCAGCTTGATGTGCAGCAGCTGCTTCCAGGGCGAGACGCCGTCGATCTTCGCCGCCTCGACGATCTCGTCGGGCACGGCGAGCAGCGCGGCATAGAGCACGATCGCGAAGAACGGCGTCCACTGCCAGATATCGGCGAACAGCACCGCCCAGAGCGCCGTCGACGGCGAGCCGAGCAGGCCGGCGGCGGGAAGGGGAATGCCGGCCGAGGTCAGCAGCCACGGGATCAGGCCGCCATTCGGATCGTACATGTAGCGGAACAGGAAACCGACGACGATCGGCGCGATGGTGGTCGGCATGATCAGCAGCACGCGGGTCATCTTGATGCCGCGGAGCCGGCGCATCAGCAGCAGCGCGATGGCAAGGCCGAGCGTGAATTCGACCGCCGTGCCGACGAGCGTCATCATCAGCGTCGTCTTCAGCGAGTCGAGGAACATGCCGTTCGACAACGCCATTCTGTAGTTGTCGAAGCCGATGAAGCCCATCGGCGAGGGGCCCATCTGCAGGTTCCAGAAATAGAAGCTGTTCTTGAGCGCGAAGAGGAGCGGGAAGGCGATCAGCGCGACCAAAAGCAGGATCGACGGGCTGATCAGGAGCCACGGCGTATAGTCGGGCAGGCGACGCCGCGCGCGCGGCGGCGCGGCGATGGAAACAGCGGACATGGACGCTCCAATCGAAAAGAGAGCGGACGGGGGCCGGGAGGTACACCCGCCCGCTCCAGTGGAGCAAAGATCTTGGGGCTCTTTGCTCGGATCGGGATCTGCTTGGGCGGGTCTTCGTCAGCGAAGACCCGCCGTGGGCCAGGCTCAGGCGAGCGACTTGAGCAGGCTCTTGGTGGCGTCGAGCGTGTCGTTGAACGACGCCTGCTGATACGGGATCAGGAAGTTGCCCTTGAGGATCGTCTCGAAAAAGGTCGAGGTCTCCGACAGGCAGGCTTCCGGCGTCAGCTGGCCGGTCAGGACCTTGTTGAGGTTCAGGCCGTAGATGCCTTCGAGCGTCGTGTAGACCGGCACCGGCGGACGGACGATCTTGCCGTTGCCGCGTTCCAGGTCGCCGAGCTGGGCGGTCAGGTGCGGGTAGATCTTCAGCAGCTCCGCGTCCTTGTAGAGCGACGGCCGGGCGAAGTCGGAGAACTGGTAGCCATACTTGTTGTAGAGGCCCATCGCCTTCTGCGTCTTGGCCGAGGTCGCCCATTTGACGAACTGCCAGGCGGCGTCGCGATTGGCGGTGTTGGCGGTGATGCCGAGGCTGTGGCCGCCGAGCGACACGACCTGCTCGCCGGGGCCCTTGGGCAGGCGGGCCATGCCGAGCTTGTCGGCGACGACCGAGTCCTTGCCGCTCATGTAGCCGTCCTTCTTGCAAAGGTAGGCATAGGGCGTCCACCAGTAGAACATGCCGACGTCGCCCTTGGCGAAGCGCATGCCGGCGTCGAACCAGTTGTAGCCGACCGATTCAGCCGGGGCGTTCTTGTAGAGCTCGGAGAAGATCTTCAGCGCGGCAAGGTTTTCCGGGCTGTTGATGGTCGGCTGGAAGTCCCAGGCGGACGAGGCCGGGAAGTCCTTGAACCAGCGCGTGCCCATGCTGGCGGCGAGCTGCGAATACATGTGCACGACGGGGGCGGGCTGCTGGCCGGCCAGCACGGTGCCGCTCATCTTCTTGCCGTCGAAGTCCTGGCCGTTCATCTTCTGGATGGCGGCGAGGTACTGCTCCCAGGTCCAGCTGCCGTCTTCCGGCACGGCGATGCCGGCCTTCTCGGCGAAGTCCTTGCGGTAGAGCACCATCTGGCCATAGGCGGCCACCGGCAGCGTGCCGATCTGCCCGCGCCAGGTGTTCAGCGAGTAGAGCACCTCGGGGATATAGTCCTCGATATGGGTGTCGCTGTCCGCCTTGATGAACTCGTTGAGCGGGGTGATCCACTTGCTCTCGAGATACTGGCCGAGCCACATCTGGTCGACCGAGATGACGTCGGCGTCCGGTTCGTTGCTGATGAAGGACGAGGTCAGTCGCGCCTGCAGCGCCTCGAGCGAGATCGCCTCGATCTGGACCTTGACGCCGGTCTCCTGCTCGAACTGGTCCTTCAGGCCCTCGATCGCATAGTAGAACGGGTCGCCCGCCAGCAGGATGCGCAAGGTCTTGTCGGCCGCCATCGCCCGGCGCGGCAGCATGCCGCCGCCGACGGCGGCCGTCCCGGCCAGCGCCGCGCCGCCCTTCAGCAGGCTGCGCCGTGACAGATTGAAATCAGTCATGTTCCCACTCTCCTCTTGGAAGCATCGTCTGGCGCCCGGTCCCCGCCGTGCGCTCCTTGATTACCGCTCACGCCGCTTGTTGCTGCATCGCACACTTCGGTTCCCATCGAAGTCTGTCGCGGCGTGTCGATCGTCTTGTTAGTATGAGGCTCGCACAAACATTTTAACTCGTCAACGACCCCTTGTTCCGCTAAGAATTAATTCGGAGGTCGGACTGGCGGCGCGCGCATCGGGCCGGGTTTCCGTATAGGAAGCGGGGCCTGGCCGACGGGTCGCCGGCGAGCAGCACGAGGACAGATTGGAGCGCGAACCTTCCCCCCAGCGTTGGCCGATCGACGAGGAGGAGCTGTCCGGCGACGTCCGGATCGTCCCGCCCGGCCGGACGCTGCTTTCCTCCTCGATGGTCGGTTCGGCCAATCGCGGTCGCGTGCTGCAGACGCTGTTCGACCTCGGGCCGACCAGCCGGGCGGAGCTGGCGCGGCTCGCCGGCGTCAACCGCACCACGATCTCCGGCATCGTCCAGCCGCTGCTCGACCAGCAGGTGCTGGTGGAGGGCGACCCGATCCGGCCGAGCGAGGCCGGCGGCAAGCCGGCGCGACCTTTGTGGTTCTCGCCCGAAGCGCGGCCGATCTGCGGCATGATGCTGATGCCCGACGCTGTCCATACCTGCCTTGTGACGCTCGCCGGCACGATCTCGGCCGAGCACAGCGTGGCGTTTCCTCCCGACAATCCGAAGATCGGCGAGATCGAGCGGGCGATTGAGCTCTGCACGTCGCGGACGCTCGCCTCAGCCCGGCGCGAGCCGCTTGGCATCGGCGTTGCCGTCGGCGGCATGGTCGATACCGACCGTCGCGCCATCATCGCCGTCAACCTGGCGCCGGTGCTGAACGGTTTCGAACTCGGCGACATGCTGACGAGGCGCTATGGCCTGCCAGCGCTGCTCGATCACCATCCGCGCGCGCTGCTCGTCG
>JAFKJZ010000639.1 GCA_017305815.1 Hyphomicrobiales bacterium | reverse complement strand
CGAGATCATCCGGACGCAGCTCGGCCCGGTCCCGATCCCCAACGGCCTCGGTCGGCTCCTGGAGGGCCCGATCAACGCCCAGATCGTCAACGCCACCCAGGGGCGGCCATTCGAAATCACCGGGGTCGAGGTGAACGAGGCGCTGATCCAGAAGCAGAGCTTCAAGTTCTGGGAGGCGCCGCATCTGAGGCGGCGCGACGGTTCGGTGACCAACTGGTAGGCCGCGCGCGGCGCGGCCGTCAGGACGGGGATCGGTCGTCCTCGTCGTCGAGCAGGATGCGCTCGGCGGCGCCGTCGAGATCATCATACTGGCCGCTGCGGATCGACCAGAAAAAGATCCCGAGCGCGGCAATGCCGACGGCGATGGCGAGCGGGATGAGGAAGACGAGGCTCTGCATGGCTAGCGTGCTCCCCGCGCCACGATCGCTGCGGGCTTGGCGGCCGGGACGACGACTGTCTGCTTGGTCCTTCTGGTCGTCCTGTCGCGGGGCTCGGCGGAATCCGCCTTCAGTCGCAGTGCGTTGGCGACGACGACGATCGACGACAGCGACATGGCGAGCGAGGCGATCAGCGGCGTGACGAAGCCGGCGATGGCGATCGGCAGCGCGACCAGATTGTAGAGGATGGCGAGGCCGAAATTCTGCCGGATCAGGCGACCGGCCTCGCGCGAGATGGAGAACGCCAGCGGCACCGCCCTGAGGCTCGACCGCAGGAATACGAAGTCGGCGGCGTTGCGGCCGATATCGGCCGCGGTCGCCGGCGCCATCGACACATGCGCCGCGGCGAGGACGGGCGCGTCGTTCAGGCCGTCGCCGACCATCAGCGTCCTGTGGCCGGCGGCGGAGAGCGCCGCCACGCGCTCCAGCTTGCCGGCCGGCAGGACGGAGGCGGCAAAGTCGCCGATGCCGAGTTCGCCGGCCACCGTCGCCACGGCGGCGGGCTGGTCGCCCGAAAGGATCAGCGTCGCCAGCCCGTCGGCACGCAGCGCGTCGATCGCAACGGCGGCATCCGGCCGGAGATCGTCGCGGAACGCGAAGCGCGCGAGCGGCGACCCGTCGCGGCTGAGGACCGTTCCCGCCTGCGTCTGGGGCGAAGGCGGCGTTGCCGCCCATTCGGCCCGGCCGAGGCGATAGACGGCGCCATCATCGGCCTCTGCCTCGATGCCGCAGCCGGGTATCTCGCGGACACTGGCAAAGGTCAGGCCGCAGGGGCGGGCGCCGAAATGGGCGGCAATCGCCCGCGATACCGGGTGGTTGGAGGTGGCGGCCAGCGTCGTCGCGATGGCGGCGGCGGATGGCGCGACCGTTTCGCCGTTCTCCAGCCGCAGCCGCCCGAGCGTCAGCGTGCCCGTCTTGTCGAAGGCGACCGTGTCGATCTCGGCCATTCGCTCCATCGCGGCGCCGTCCTTGACCATGATGCCATTCTCGAACAGGCGCCGCGCGGCGACGACCTGGACGATCGGCACGGCGAGGCCGAGCGCACAGGGGCAGGTGATGATCAAGACGGCGATCGCGATGCTGATCGAATGATGCCAGTCGCCCGTCGCCCAGAGCCAGCCGAGAAAGGCGATGAGAGCCGTGGCGTGGATGACGGGCGAATAGAGCTGGGCGGCGCGGTCGGCGAGCTGCCGGTAGCGGGCCTTGCCACCCTCGGCGACCTCCATCAGCCGCACCATCTCGGCCAGGAAGGAATCGGCGCTGCGCGCCGTCGCCGTCATCGTCAGAGCGCCGGTCAGGTTCAGCAGGCCGGCGTTCGTCGCCTGCTTGACGCCCCCGAGGTAGTAGTCCGGGCGGCCGGCCTGCTCGGTGAGCATGACCGTCGCCGAGGTGCCGTCGGTGAACTCCGTGAACCGCAGCCCCTTCACGTCCTTGAGGCCGAAGTACTGGTCGCCGAGGATCTTCCCGCCGGGCAGGCGGGAGTCGATCATGACGTGCGTCCCGAGGTAGTCGGTGATGGCCTCGTAGGTGCCATCCATCG
>JAFKJZ010000638.1 GCA_017305815.1 Hyphomicrobiales bacterium | reverse complement strand
CACCCGGAGAGGCCGTAAACCCTCACCCGCCGCACTGCGTGCGTCGACCTCTCCCTTAGGGAGAGGTGAAGGACAGCGCCCCTCCTTTGGGCGAAGCGCCGTCGGCTCCCTCTCCCGCACGCGGGAGAGGGCTGGGGTGAGGGCCTTGCTGTGGATTGCCCTCACGCGTCCGGCAGGCAGACGCGCAGGCGGTGGCCGTCGGGATCGAGGGCGACGAAGGTCGGGCCGAAGTCGAGCTCGGTCAGTTCCTGCTCGATCCGGAGCCCGCGCTGCCGCCAGTCGGCATAGAGCGTGTCGATCTTCGCCTTGTTCTCGACCATGAAGACGATCTCGCCATTGGCGCCGTTCGCCGTCGCGCTGGTGGCGGGCTTCGCCTGGGCGCGGCCCCAGAGGCCGAGCGTCATGCCGTTGTCGAGCGGCAGGGCGGCGAAATTGGGCGACGCGTTCATCGCCGGCTGGCCGAGCAGGTCGCCATAGAAGGCGGCGCTGGCCGCAGTGTCCTTCACATAGAGCAGGATCATGTTCGGGGTCGTCGTCATGGTGTTGCCTCCGTTGTCGATGGAGGCAGGTTACGCGATCCTGCTGTCAGTTTATGGCAGCATGGATGGGTGATTGATGCCCTCGGCGATCTTCCACTCCTTCAGCAGGACCTGCCGCCGGCGCGGGTAGCGCGTTTCCGTGACGACGAGTTCGGCCATCCGCTCGGTGCGGAAATGGCGAAAATCCTGACGGGTCTCGCACCAGGCGACGAGCACGCGGACCTTCTCGAAGAAGCCGAGCGCGAAGGGCCAGACCGTGCGCCGCGACCCGGCGCCAACGGCGTCGGTATAGGCGAAGGAAAGTTTGCGCTCTCGGCGGATCGCGGCGCGGATGTCGGCAAGATCGACGCCGGGCGTCTCGGCCGAACTCGTCCCCACCAGCAGCGCCGAACTGTCGAGATCCTCGCGCAGATCCTGAGGCAACACGGCGGCGATCTTGGCGAGCGCATTGCCGGCGGCGAGCGCCAGGCGGGGATCGGCGCGCTTCGAGACCCAGCGCGAGCCGAGCACCAGCGCCTCGATCTCGTCCTCCGAAAACATCAGCGGCGGCAGCATGAAGCCGGGCTTCAGGATGTAGCCGATGCCGGCCTCGCCCTCGATCGAGGCGCCCTGCGCCTGCAGCGTGGCGATGTCGCGATAGAGGGTGCGCAGGCTGACGCCGAGTTCGCCGGCCAGAACCTGTCCGCTCACCGGCCGGCGATGCCGGCGCAGGATCTGGATCAGGTCAAGCAGGCGTTGCGAACGGGACATGAAAGGCTCCTCGCACGCCATGATGCCACATATTGGCAGCATTGGCGCGGGCGGGCAGCCCACTGCTCAAGCAAGACCCTCACCCAAGCCTCTCCCGCAAGCGGGCGAGGGCTTTGGCCGGCGGGCTGCATCAGCCGCAGAGGCACTTGCGGAGGACCGAGGGGCTTTCGCCCCGTCAGGCCGGATTGCCGACGCGACTAGGCCGCTTCCTCGGCCAGGAAGCCGCCCGACTGACGCCGCCAGAGCGAGGCGTAGTGGCCGTTCAGCGCCAAGAGTTCCTCATGCGTGCCGCTCTCGATGATGCGGCCCTTGTCGAGGATGATCAGCCGGTCCATCCGCGCGATC
Organism: Hyphomicrobiales bacterium; assembly: GCA_017305815.1. GTDB lineage: Bacteria > Pseudomonadota > Alphaproteobacteria > Rhizobiales > Kaistiaceae > Kaistia > Kaistia nematophila. The sequence continues at coordinate 343 of JAFKJZ010000638.1, read as the reverse complement.
GTCGACAGCCGGTGCGCGATGGCGATCACCGTCTTGTCGGCCATCAGGCTCTCGAACTGCTCCTGGATCGCGGCCTCGACCTCCGAGTCGAGCGCCGAGGTCGCCTCGTCGAGGATCAGGATCGGCGCGTTCTTCAGGATGACGCGGGCGATCGCGATGCGCTGGCGCTGGCCGCCGGAAAGCTTGATGCCGCGCTCGCCGACATGCGCCTCATAGCCAGTGCGCCCGCGCCAGTCCTCCAGATTGCCGATGAACTCGTGCGCATGCGCCCGCCGCGCCGCTTCCTCGACGCCGTTCAGCGTGACATGCGGCTGGCCGTAACGGATGTTATCGAGGATCGAGC
>JAFKJZ010000637.1 GCA_017305815.1 Hyphomicrobiales bacterium | reverse complement strand
ATGCCCTTGGCTGGATCACGATCGAGAACGTCCGCATCGCACTGCCCACGCCCGCAGATGGCCTCGGCCTCGCGGCCACGGTCGGCAATTTCTACGCAGCACTGCGCCAGCACGGCCGAAACCTGAAGGATCTCGTCGAGGCGGCCGAAACGATCGGTGAGATCGACGCGATCGATGAGACCGCCGGCTGGCCCGGCTGATTGCGAAATCGGGGGCTCGACAAACGGTCCTCGAACAGGTTTCATCAGTGCGTCGAAGCCTCTTCGAACCAATGCCCCGGAAGCTCTTCCGGGGCATTTTGCTTTTCCCACACCGCCATTCTGACCCGGACCTTTCCTCCGGCCGGGATCTTCGCTCATGGCGGCTCTGACCAAAAACCACGGCGTGCGCTTTATCGATGCGGGCGAAGATGCGCGCACGGTGGTCGTGCCTGACTTCTCCACCATCGGCCTCATCGGCCATGCCGAAGACGCGGACGAGACGCTCTTTCCGCTGAACAAAAACGTCCAGATCTTCGGCGACGAGGTCGAGAAGATCGAGAAGCTCGGGCTCCTCGGCGATCTGCCGCCGGCGATCGATGCTATCCTCGCGGAGGGCATCAACCCCTCGGTGATCATCCGCCGTGTCGCCAAGGAAACGACGACGAACGCCCAGCTCGGCGCGATCATCGGCGACCCGTCTACCCGCACCGGCATCTGGGGCTTCCTCGACGCGAAGAGCGAGACCGGCGTCAAGCCTGGCCTCCTGGTCGCACCCGGCTACACCGGAGCCATCCTGACCGGCGTGCTGTCGGTCACTGTCACCGCCGGCGGCACCGGCTACACCACACCGCCAGCCGTCACCTTCGCCTGGACCGGCGCCACCGTGCTGCCCAAGGGCACGGCTGTCGTGAACGAAGCCGGCGCCGTGACAGGTGTCACCATCACCGACGCCGGCTTCGGCGGCACCGGCTCGCCGACGATCAGCTTCGGCGGTCCCGGCACCGGCGCGACGGCCACCGCGACCACCGGCGCCATCGCCAATCCCGTCGCCAAGACGCTCTCGGCCGTCGCCAAGCGCCTCCTGGCGATCGCCGTTATCGACGGCCCCAATCTCGGCCGGACGGACGCGGCGCTTTGGGCTGAGAAGCTGAAGAGCGACGACGGCCGCTATCTCTATGCCGTCGATCCGGCTGTCCGGCGTTTTGAAGCAGATGAGGATGGCGTCGAGAGCATCCTGACGCGCCCGAGCGCGATCTCGACGGCCGCTCTCTTCGCAAAGCGCGACCGCGCGCGCGGTGGTCCCTACTGGAGCCCGGAAAACCAGACCTTCAGCGGCATCGTCGGCACGGCTCGTTCGGTCTCCTACTATGATGGCGAGGTCGACCACGACGCCAATTTCCTTGTCGCGGCGGGCGTGAACACGATCATCGAAGGCAAGGAACTGTTCGGCTCGGAGACGCTGTCGAACGACACGAACTGGCGCTTCATCAACAAAGTCCGGACGGAAAACGCGATCCGTGCCAGCCTGCCGGCAGCCGTCCGGAAATGGCGCGGCGAGAACTTCACCGCCCACAACGCGCTGATGATCGTCAAGACGATCGAGTTCTTCCTGGACGAGCTCGTCAGCCTCGGCGTCGTCGTCGGCTACACCCGCTATTTCGACCGGGGCCTGAACCCGAACGCCAACATGCGCCAGGGCATCCTGCGGATCGAGCTGCCGCATGAGAACACGCCCATCATCTCCGACCTGCAGATCGGCATGCGGCCCTATATCGCCGCCTTCGACGTCCTGGCCGAGGAGATCCAGCAGGCTCTCGGCACCCTCTCGATCGCGGCCTGAAGGAGGCTCGTTCCATGGAATTCGTCCGCAAGGCCGGCAACCTCTACTGCGAGGCAACCAACCTCTGGCTCCAGCTTGCCTCCTACAAGCTGCCTTCGCCCAAGGTGAAAACCGAGGCGCATCATCCCGGTGGCGGCATCATGGAGCTCGATGTTCCTT
>JAFKJZ010000636.1:1993-2925 GCA_017305815.1 Hyphomicrobiales bacterium | reverse complement strand
CAAAAGCTCCTCGCTCTCGGTCGGCTCGGAGATGCCGATGCGCGAACGGATCTCGCGCTGGCTTACGCGAAGGCCGAGCGGCACCAGATCCTTCACGGCCGATGTCAGCGCCTTGATGTCGTCGGGCTCCGAGACCGGCATGGTCAGCTGCGGGTAGCTGTCCTGCGGACCGAAGTTCATGGCGATGAACCAGGGGATCAGGTCGCGGTTCAGCGTGTTGGCGAGCTGCCGGCAATCGGCGCGCAGAATGTCGATGCGCACCTCGTTGTGAACCTTGGCCTGCGCCATGGATGCGCCGTCGTCGGCCGTCATCGTCTGGCCGACGACGAGCTTCGAGATCGAGCGATCGAGATAGTCGGTCAGGTCGCCGAACACGGCAGCGCCCTGACTGCCGCTTACCTCATGGAACTCGATATCCATGCCGGCCGGGATGATGGCTGCGGCGTCGTTGGCGATCGAGGCCACCGCGCGCAGGAGGGTCCGCTTGTCGGCCGCTGTGGCCGACGAGTGGTATTTGCCGATGCGGAACGGCATGCCGTAGACCTCGGCGAAGGCAGCCCAGTCCTTCAGGGCCAGCGATTGCACGAGGAAGGCCCAGGTCGCGGCGCGTGCGAAACCGCGACGGATCGGAATGCCGGTCTTCGAGCGCGGCATATGGCGGATGAACTTGCCGGCTGGCAGTTCCTCGCCGTCGAGATTGTGATCGGTCGCGAGCCGCAGCTCGTTCATGGCGACACGATCGAACTGGAAGAAGCGCTGATCACGCCACCGATAGTCGACGGGCTGAAGAACGCCGCCCTGGTATTCCCACATCAGCTCGACAATAGAAAAGCCCTTGGCGATGCCATCGGTCATCGTGCCGATCGCCTCGAGGAGGCCAGAGCCCTGGACGAGCGAGTGCACGGCGTCGACAAGGCCAGCTTCAACATCGA
>JAFKJZ010000636.1:0-1981 GCA_017305815.1 Hyphomicrobiales bacterium | reverse complement strand
TGGCCGATCGTGGCGCCGCGCAGAACGGCGGCGATGCGCTCAGGCGAGAGGCCGGCGGCGACGGTATCGGCGAGGGTCTGGCGGACGCCCATCACGGTCGGCGTCGCCACTTCCGCAGAAAGCACCGTCCGCTCCATCGGCTGGCCGTCCGGCCCGAGGATCGAGGATCTCACCACAGCGCGCGTCTCCCGCCGATTGAATGATTGGGGTCGACCTGGTCGAGCCAATAGTCCTCTCCGCCGAGCTCGCTGACCGCCTCATAGGCATAGGTCGCGATCGGCATCAGCGAGGCGAAATGCGCCAGTGCGGCGGCGATCGCCGCGTCGCCGTGGCGCTTCTTCTTCTTGCCGTCCGCTGCCGCCTCACCCTTCTGGGTGGTGCGCGTGGCCGGCACGCGGGCGACGCCGTCGATCATCTTGATCAGGCGGAAATCGCCGAGCACATCGGCGTCCTTGGGGAGCGCCATGCCGACCGCTTCCAGCGTCTCCTTCAGCTTCGGCATGTTCTCGCGATACCAGTCGACCGAGAACTTGATCTGCGCGATCCGGTCCATGCCCCACTTCTGGGCGGCCGCCTCGGCGAGCGCGGCGCCGTTGCCGCCGGCGTCGAGGGCGCCGCCGGCGAGACGCGGCAGACGCTCACCGATCCAGAACAGAACCTGCTGCTGCTGGGCGAAGGGAATGTTCCGCATCTCGACCAGGAACGGCGTCCGCCGGTAGAGATTGCGGGTGAGCTGCACAGGCCAGAGGGCCGACAGATCCGCCACGCGGCCGAAGTCCATGCCGAAGAACGAGACGAGATGCGGGTCGAGCCCGGCCATGATCTCGCCCAGCATGGTCTCGCACCAGGAGCGCGCCGCGAGCTCGCGCTCGGCTTCCGGGGCGGCCGCGAAGCTCGACGGCATCTCCCATCGGAAGACGGGCACGTCGCCGCTCATGTTCTTTTCGATGACGGCCGGCAGCAGCCAGGCGCCCGATCCCTCGGAGGGGATGACGAAGAGCTCTTCGTCGGCGGCATCGCCATAGTCCAGGATCACGCCGGCGCGCCACTCGGCTTCGCCCTCGGGCGACCATGCCTCGCGCTTGCGCAGGCAGATCCGGCGATAGAGGCCGTCCTGCAGCGCTTCGTCGAAGTCGATCCGGACGAGCCCATAGCGCGCCCGGCCGGCACGGATATCGCCGATGCGGCGGTTGAAGGCGTTCGTCTCGCCGTCATGGGTTGAGATCACGACCACCTTGCCGCCCCAGATCAGGAGGGCGAACGCCGCCTTCAGAAGTTCGTCCAGGTCGTCATGGAAGGCGGCCTCGTCGACGATGACATAGCCGGCCTTGCCGCGCAGCGAGCGCGGCGACGATGGCAGCGCGACGATCTCGAAGCCGGAGGCGAAGGCGATGCGGAAGGCCTTGATCTGGCGCGTCTCGCCCGTTGCCGGGTCGAGATCCTCGAAGACGTATTCGCCTACCTCGACGGCCGCCTTGGCGAAGAGCTTCGCCCACATGCCGCAGACGTCGATGAACTCGCGCGCCATTTCGAGGTTGTAACCGATGTACCAGGTATCCATGCCGCCAGCGGCGAACTCGGCCGCCGACATCAGCACGGCATCAGCCGCGAATGCCCAGGTCAGGCCGATGCGGCGCGACTTCTCGATGAAGGTGACCGAGTTTTGCAGGCGCGCGGCGATCGAGCGTTTCTGGTATGGCAGCAGGATATCGCCGAGGCCGGCGTCCTGCAGCTCGGGCGGCAGGACGTAGAGCGAGGCGCGGCGCAGCTCCGCCCATTCGTCCTTCGAGATCGCGCGACCGATCTTGAAGTCCTGGTCGGTGGTCAGGACGCTCATGAGGGTTCGCAGGGTCGGACAATTGCGGCCGCGCGCATGGCGCGGTAGACGCCGGCGACGGCGGCCTCCAGCGCGGCGTTGAGGTTGGCATCGTCGATCCGCTCCCAGCCGAGATCGTCGAGCCCTGCCTGGATCATCTCCTTC
>JAFKJZ010000635.1 GCA_017305815.1 Hyphomicrobiales bacterium | reverse complement strand
AGCGGATCGAATCCCGCGCCGGGCGCGAGATGATCCGCGGCACCGCCGTGCTGGCGACGGTCGGCTCGCTCTCGCCCTTCATCGGCCTGTTCGGCACCGTCTGGGGCATCATGAATTCGTTCATCGGCATCAGCCAGGCGAATACGACCCATCTCGCCGTCGTCGCGCCCGGCATCGCCGAGGCGCTGTTCGCGACCGCGATCGGCCTCGTCGCCGCCATCCCGGCCGTGCTGTTCTACAACGTGTTCGCCCGCACCATCGCCGGCAACAAGGCGGTGATCGCCGACGTCGCGGCCGAGGCGATGCGTCTCGTCTCGCGCGATCTCGACCGCGCCGACGCGCGCGGCCCCTCGCGCCTCGCCGCAGCGGAGTAGGGGGAGACATGGCCGCCAAGCTCAGCCATCACGACGATGAACTCGTCGAAAACAGCGAGATCAACGTCACGCCGTTCATCGACGTGATGCTCGTGCTGCTGATCGTGTTCATGGTCGCGGCGCCGCTCGCCACCGTCGATGCGCCGGTCGACCTGCCGCGGTCGAACGCCAAGGCGGCGCCCCGCGCCGACAAGCCGATCTTTCTGTCGCTGAAGCCTGACCTCTCGCTCGTGCTCGGCAATGATCCGGTGTCGCCCGAGGCGCTCGGGCCCGCGCTCGACGCGTTGACGAAGGGCAATCGCGAGGAGCGCCTCTATCTGCGCGCCGACCGCAAGGTCGCCTATGGCGACGTCATGGAGCTCATGAACAAGCTGCGTGACGCCGGCTACGGCAAGGTCGCGCTGGTCGGCATGGAAGGCGCGCGCTAGATCATCCCATCGATTCACGGAAACGCCGAAGCGATCTAGCTTATTGTTTTGGAACGCTTTCTTTATGCGAGCCGGTATCCACCTGGCACGAAAGCGCTCTAGCGGAGCGGCCGGCGGACCGGCAGGATAAAACGAAAGCCCGGCGCTGCGATGCAGGCCGGGCTTTTTTCGTTCAGCCGTCGCGGCGGGGCCGCGTCCGATCGATCCTAGATGAACAGGCTCGAGACCGACTTTTCGCTGGCGGTGCGGTTGATCGCCTCGCCAAGCAGGGTCGAGATCGAGGTGACGCGGATGTTCGGCGCCTGGCGGACGGCCTCGGTCGGCTGGATCGAGTCGGTGATCACCAGCTCCTTCAGGACGGAATTGGTGATGCGGGCCACCGCGCCGCCCGACAGCACGCCATGGGTGATGTAGGCGACGACGGACTTGGCGCCCTGGGCCAGCAGCGCCTCGGCGGCGTTGCAGAGCGTACCGCCGGAGTCGACGATATCGTCGAACAGGATGCAGTCGCGGCCGGCGACATTGCCGATGATGTTCATGACTTCCGACTCGCCCGGCCGCTCGCGGCGCTTGTCGACGATGGCAAGCGGCGCGTCGATGCGCTTCGCCAGCGCACGGGCGCGCACCACGCCGCCGACGTCGGGCGACACGACCATGACATTCGAGAGCTCGTAATGCTCCTTGATGTCGCGCGTGATGACGGGAACCGCGAAGAGATTGTCGGTCGGGATGTCGAAGAAACCCTGGATCTGCCCGGCGTGCAGGTCGAGGGTCAGGACGCGATCGGCGCCTGCGTGGGTGATCAGGTTGGCGACCAGCTTGGCCGAGATCGGGGTGCGCGGGCCGGCCTTTCGGTCCTGGCGGGCGTAGCCGAAATAGGGGAGGACCGCCGTGATGCGGCGCGCCGAGGAGCGGCGCAGCGCATCGATGATGATCAGCAGTTCCATCAAATGGTCATTGGCCGGAAAACTGGTCGACTGGACGACGAAGACGTCCTCGCCGCGTACGTTTTCCTGGATCTCGACGAAGATTTCCTCGTCCGCGAACCGACGGACCGAGCACTTCGCCAGCGGGATTTCGAGATAGGTGGCGATCGCCTCGGCGAGCACCCGGTTGGAGTTTCCGGCAACCAGCTTCAAGGTCTCGTGTCCCGACGTGATGAGGTATAGGGGATCGACCCCGCAAG
>JAFKJZ010000634.1 GCA_017305815.1 Hyphomicrobiales bacterium | reverse complement strand
GCCGGTCCAGCCATAGATCTCCGGGATCGCCCCGACCATGAGGCTGGTGTCGAGCACATGGTCATAGAGCGAGAAATCGTTCGACGGGATGTTGGTGACGCCGAGCGCATGCTGACGCGCCCAGTTGGCGGCGCGAAGCGCGGCGGCGCTGGCGAGCAGGTCATCGGCGCGGCTCTTGCCGGACCAGTAGCTTTCGAGGGCAGACTTGAGCTCGCGGCGCGGACCGATCCGCGGCGTACCGAGCGTGCTGACAGGCAGCGTGGAAGGAGAAGGAGACATCGGCTTACCCCAAATGTTTGGGGGCAAAGGCCGAGCGGACGCGTGCGGAGTCCCGACGATCGAGGACCGGCGGGCGCAGGCGCACCACCGGGACACCCCGCCCAGGGACGTTATGAGGTCGCGGCAGGTCTCCTGGCTCGCGGGTCGCCGCCCCGGCCCGGCCTTCCCGAAGCTCTCGCTTCAGTGACACGGAATGGACCCGGGCTCGCCGCTCACAGTTGCGGGGGCAGCTCCGGCGTTGCCCGCCCCTTCGGACAGACGCACCGGATTCCCTCTTAGCCCTGGCGCCGCGCAGACGGCCCAGGGAACCACGACGCCCGACTCCTAAGCGTCGTGCCGCCCTCCGTCAAGCGGGATATAAAGATATCCTTATATCGACATGAGGCCTATTCGAACGCCGCCGCATAGATCTTCGGCTTGAAGCCGGCCAGCAGGCGACCGTCGCCGAGATCGAGGATCGGCCGCTTGATCATCGAGGGCTGCGCCTGCATGAGGCCGATCGCCTTGCTGGCGTCGAGATCCTGCTTGTCGGCGTCTTCGAGCTTGCGGAACGTCGTTCCCGCCCGGTTCAGCACCGTCTCCCAGCCCAGCTCGCCAACCCAGCGATCGAGATGCACGCGATCGATGCCCGCGGCCTTGTAATCATGGAACTCATAGGAAATCCCATTGGCATCAAGCCACTGCCGGGCTTTCTTCATCGTGTCGCAGTTCTTGATGCCGTAGATCGTGACCGTCACGCCGTCTTTCTCCTGTGAGGCAGGCTGGCTGGATCCAGCCGCCCGCGATTCCCTACGCCGATCATAGCGGCTGCCACGCCAGACATGCAGATCCGGCCTCCGCGAAGGCCGCGTGCAAGACGCCGCAGCGCAATCTGCATGCGGCCATGCGCCCTGCCGGGCGGCGTTGACGGGCCATTGAGCCGACGAATATAGCTAGCCTTCATTATAATTAATTTGGATTCACACTTGCTTCTTCAAAGGCTTCCGGTCGCCCGGCAATTTGCGGAACCGCGCTCCGGACAGGCTCCATCCGGAGCATCCCAGCGCACGTCCGCCAGACTGCCCCGTCTGGGGCTGCTGCTTGCCCTGACGACGGCGCTCGGCGGCTGCGTCGTCGTCGGGCCGGATGTCGAGAAGCCGACGGTCTCGCTGCCGATGAAATGGAGCGCCGGCTCCGCCGTCAAGCCATCGAAGCCGCCGGAGCTGTCGCAATGGTGGCAACGCCTCGGCGACCCGATGCTCGATGAACTCGTCAACGAGGCCGTCGCGGGCAATCTCGACGTCGCCACCGCCAAGGCCAGCATCCGCGAAGCGCGCGCCAGCTACCGCCAGACCGTCGGCACCCTTTTGCCGTCGGCCAATGGCAGCGGCGCCGCCACGCGCAGCAAGAGCAATGGCGACGTCTCCAGCCAGTTCCAGGCCGGGCTCGACGCCAGCTGGGAACTCGACCTCTTCGGCGGCAACAAGCGCGCCGTCGAAGCGGCCCGCTATGGCATGGATGCGGCCGAGGAAGAATTGCGCGCGGCTCTGCTGACCATGATCGGCGACGTCGCCAGCAACTATGTCACCGCCCGCGGCTACCAGGCCCGCATCGCGCTCGCCAGGCGCACGGCGGCATCGCAGCGCGAGACGGCGGCGATCAACCGCAACAAGTTCGAGGCCGGCGGCGCCACCGCGGCCGACGTCGCCACCGCCGAGGGCCAGGCCAGCAGCACC
>JAFKJZ010000633.1 GCA_017305815.1 Hyphomicrobiales bacterium | reverse complement strand
CTCGAGACCGTCAACACCTATGAAGGCACGCACGACGTGCATGCGCTGAACCTCGGCCGGGCGCAGACCGGGGTGCAGGCCTTCTTCTGAGACCGGGGCGCAGCGATGCAGCATCCGCTCGCCGGGCTGAAGGGGCCGTTCGGCTGCCTGAACCGCGCCCGCTACGGCATTTCCTGGGGCGTGCTTGGCGCCGCCGAGGATTGCTGGTTCCGCGCCCGCCAGTACGGCCTCGACCGCAAGCAGTTCGGCAAGCCGCTTGCCGGCATGCAGCTTTTCCAGAAGAAGCTTGCCGACATGCAGACCGAGATCGCGCTCGGGCTGCAGGCGTCGCTGCGCGTCGGCCGGCTGTTCGACGAAGGCCAGGCGGCGCCCGAGATGGTCTCGCTGGTCAAGCGCAACAATTGCGGCAAGGCGCTCGACATCGCCCGCCAGGCCCGCGACATGCATGGCGGCAACGGCATCCAGATCGAATATCACGTCATGCGCCACGCCCAGAACCTTGAGACGGTCAACACCTATGAGGGCACGCACGACGTGCACGCGCTGATTCTCGGCCGCGCCCAGACCGGCATCCAGGCCTTCTTCTGATGCAGCCGCTCGAGGGACTGAAAGTCATCGAGCTGGCGCGCATCCTGGCCGGCCCCTGGGCCGGCCAGACGCTGGCCGATCTCGGCGCCGACGTGATCAAGGTCGAAAGCCCCGAGGGCGACGACACGCGCACCTGGGGCCCGCCCTTCATCGAGGATGGCGGCGAGAAATCAGCGGCCTATTTCCACGCCTGCAACCGGGGAAAGCGTTCGATCGCCGCCGATTTCCGCACGCCGGAAGGCGTCGAAATGGTGCGGGCGCTGATCCGCGACGCCGATGTCGTGATCGAGAACTTCAAGGTCGGCGGCCTCGTCAAATACGGGCTCGACTATGAGAGCCTGAAGACGATCAATCCCCGCCTCGTCTATTGCTCGATCACCGGCTTTGGCCAGACCGGCCCCTATCGAGAGCGGGCCGGCTACGACTTTCTCATTCAGGGCATGGCAGGGATCATGGACCTGACCGGCGACCCCAAAGGTGAGCCGCAGAAGATCGGCGTGGCGTTTTCCGACATCTTCACCGGCCTCTACAGCGTCATCGCCATCCAGGCGGCGCTGGCGCAGCGCGAGCGCACCGGGCTCGGCCAGCACATCGACATGGCGTTGCTCGACACCTCGGTGGGCGTGCTCGCCAACCAGGCGATGAATTTCCTCGCCACCGGCAAGCCGCCGCGCCGCCTCGGCAATGCGCACCCCAACATCGCGCCCTACCAGACCTTCGCGGTCGCCGACGGCCACCTGATCCTCGCCGTCGGCAATGACGGCCAGTTCGCCCGCTTCGCCGAGGTGATCGGCCGGCCTGAACTGGCGACGGATGCGCGCTTTCTCACCAATGCGAGCCGCGTCGCCAACCGCGTCGCGCTGACCGAGGCGATCGGCGCCGAGCTGGCAAAGTGGCCGCGCGACGCGCTGCTGGCGAAGCTCGCGGTGGCGCATGTGCCGGCTGGACCGATCAACACGCTGGAGGACGTCTTCACCGACGCGCAGGTGCTGGCGCGCGGCATGCGGATCAATGTCGACGGCATTCCCGTTGAACTGAAAGGACAGCGCATGAACGCCGCTGCTGAGGCCGATCTCAACCAGCAAGCGCTCAAGCATGAACACAAGGCGGCGGTCGACAACATCCTCTCGTCCATCGCGGACGGCTCATGCGCAGATGGCAAAACGTTCGTGCAAATCACCAACACGCTCAGCGCGCACAGCCTGCAGACTCTCGCGGCTGTGCAGATGGACATCGCGTCCAGGCGCATTCGGCCGTCGAAAACGGCGATTCTGGCAGCAGCGCAAAAACACCGCGCAGCAGCGTCGGCTGAAGGAAAAAATCAGCCGTTACGCCGCCAAAATTCCAATTCGTCTCGCGAGCTTCGCTCGCGAGAAGGCGCGCCAGCTCACCCGCCTGCACCTGCTCCAG
>JAFKJZ010000168.1 GCA_017305815.1 Hyphomicrobiales bacterium | reverse complement strand
CGCGCAGGCGCGGGCCCGCGTCATGGGCGCCCTGCGCGCCGTCGACCTTGTCATCCTGTTCGACGAGGACACGCCGCTCGAAGCCATCCAGGCGATCAAGCCGGACGTGCTGGTCAAGGGCGCCGACTATCGCGAGGACCAGGTCGTCGGCGGCGATTTCGTCAAGGCGCGCGGCGGCAAGGTCGTGCTGGCCAATCTGATCGCCGGACGCTCCACGAGCGCCCTCGTCGCATCGGCACGGTCATGAAGAGCCTCGCCTACGCCAAGGCCTGGGCGATCGAGTCCGCGCTGCCGCTCTGGGCCGGTGCCGGTTTCGACGAGAAGCGCGGCCTGTTCCATGAGCGCCTCGATTTCGAGCGCCGGCCGATCGCCCTGCCCGCCAGCCGGTTGATGGTGCAGGCCCGCCAGATCGCCACCTTCTCGCGCGCCAGCCTCAAGGGCTGGCACAAGGGCGCCGACGAGGCGGTCGTCACCTGCCTCGCCAATGTCGAACGGCTCTATCATCGCGGCGACGGCCATCCCGGCTGGATCTTTTCCATCGACGCCGACGGAAGGCCGGCGAGCCGGGTTCGCGACCTCTACGCCCATGCCTTCATCCTCTACGCGCTCGCCTGGAGCCATCGCCTGACCGGTGATCCGCATGCGATCCGGCTGGCCGACGAAACGCTCGCGGAGATCGACGTCGTGCTGGCGGCGCCGCATGGCGGTTTTCTCGACGCAGCGCCGTCGATCGACCCAACCCGTCGCCAGAACCCGCACATGCATCTGCTGGAAGCCGTGCTGGCCCTTTACGAGACGACAGGACGGGCGCGTGACTTCGCCCGCGCCGAGGCGCTGGTGACGCTGGCGCTCGAAAGGCTGATCGATCCCGAGAGTGGCGCGCTGCTCGAGGATTTCTTGTCAGACTGGAAGCCGCTGCAGCCGCGCGGCGAGAATCGCGTCGAGCCCGGCCACCAGTTCGAATGGTACTGGCTGTTCGGCGAGTATCGCCGTCTCGGCGGCGTCGTGTCAGAATCGGTAACCGACGCGCTGCTGATGTTTGGTATCGACAACGGTCTTGACCAGGCGACCGGCCTGATCGTCGATGCGGTGACCGACAGCGGCAGCGTGTTGATCCCGAGCTTCCGCTCCTGGCCGCACGCAGAGGGTGTCAAGGCGCTGGTGACGGCGACCGCCGCCGGCCACCCCGGCGCCGCCCAAATGGCCGATCATCTGATGGCGAGCCTGCTGACCTTCGCGCCGGACTCGCTCGAAGGCGGCTGGATGGATCGGATCGATGCCGACGGCACGCCGCTCGTCGACCACATGCCGGCGTCGACGCTCTATCACATGATGGGCGCGATCTTCGAAGCCGACCAGGCCTTCGGGTCAGACGCCGCCGAGTGAGGCGAGCCGCAGACGCCGCGCGAGGGCGTTCCAGACGCGATCCGGCGCCTGGTCGGCCATGCAGGGCGGCCCCTCGCCGAAATCCGGCTTGATCCGGCAGCGCGCCTGCTCGCACGGCGCACAGTCTCGCGTCGACAGGAACTCCTCGACATCCGGCCCGACAAGGCCTGTCAGCCCGGGATTGGTCGGGCCGTAGAGGCCGATCGTCGGGATGCCGAAGGCTGCGGCGAGGTGGCCGAGGCCGGTATCGACGGTGACGACGCCGGCCGCATTGGCGATCACCGGGATGATGCTCTCCAGCCCGCCCGCGGGCACCTGCTCGACATTCGGCATGTCGGCGGCGATCCTGCCGGCGCGCTCGGTCTCGGTCGCGCCATGGGCGAACAGCTTCACGCCAAGCCCGGCCGCGCCGCAGCGTTCGGCGACGCCACGCCAGCCCTCGACGGTCCAGGTCTTGGTAGCCCAGCTGGTGCCGTGGATCAGCACGACGCCGTCGCCGCTGCGCGGGCGGATGCCGGTATTGGCGAAATCCGGCACCAGGCCCGCATCCGCCGCCGTCGTCGGCATCGGATAGCCGAGCGACTGCGCGAACAGCTTGCGGATGCGCGTCGCCATGTGCTCGGTCTCGGGGATGTCGTGCCCGACCTGGTAGAACCACGTCGCCATGGCCTCGCGGGCGCTACCCTTGGCGAAGCCGTGGCGTGGGGTCACGCCGGAAAACACGCCGACGAGCGCGCTCTTCATCAGGCCCTGGGCATCGATGAGAAGGTCGTAGCCGCCGCCCCGAAGCATGCCGACGGCGTCCTTCATCTCGGCGAAGGTCTCGCGCGGCTTCTTCTTCATCCGGCGGATCGGCAACGCAATGACGTTTCGCACCGACGGATGAAGGCGCGCGAGCGGCGCAAAGGTCTCGTCGACGACCCAATCCAGCTCAAGGCCGGAAATCGCACGCGCAGCGTCCGTCACCGCCGGATAGGTGTGGACGACATCGCCGAGCGACGACAGTTTGACGAGAAGAACGCGCATCATGACCCTGCTGGGGATCAGCCTTCAATAGCCAATGCCGCAATCGCGCCGGCTTCGCAAGCGTCGGCGATCGCCGGTTGACCCTGCTTCGCATAGTTTTTACCAATAGTGAAACTTCATGCGGGAGACGACAATGACACGGCTTGCCACCCTCCAATCCATGCTGCGCCAGAACGGCGTCGACGCGGTGGCGCTCGGACCGGGCCCGCATATGGCCTATATCGCCGACGTCCATCCGCATGCCGACGAGCGCCCCTGCCTGCTGATCGCAACGCCGGCCGGCGCCGCCATCCTGATGCCGGAACTGAACGCCGACGAGATGCGGCGGCAGACCGACCTGCCCTTCTTCACCTGGTCCGACGCCACCGGTCCGCAGACGGCACTGGCCGCGCTGATCCAGTCGCTCGGCATCGAGAAAGGCACCAAGCTGGTGCAGGTCGACGAGACGATGCGCGCCGATTTCGCGCTGCTCGTGATCGAAGCGCTCGGCCAGCCCAAGACGGCGTTTGCCGCCGAGAGCGTCGGCCGGATGCGTCTTTCCAAGGATGAGGCCGAGAAGGCCGAAATCCTGCGCAACGCCGAGATCGACGACCGCGCCATGGAAGCCGCCTTCGCGGCGATCCGGCCGGGCGTCACCGAACGCGAGATTGCCGACGCGGCGCGCGCCGTGTTCGAGGAAGCCGGCGCCACGCCGCTCTTCACCATCGTCGGCGCCGGCGGCAATGGCGCTTTCCCGCACTATGCGACGGGCGACCAGCCGGTGGCGGTCGGCGACGCCATCGTCATGGATATCGGCGCCCGCTCCGGTTCGTTCTCGAGCGACCTGACCCGTATGGCCTTCGTCGGCACGCCGAGCGAGGAATATCTGAAGGTCCATGCAGTGGTCGAAGCGGCCGTGCAGGCGGCCTGCGCCGCGGCGCGTCCCGGCGTCGCCGCCCGCGAGGTCGACGCGGCCGCGCGCGGTGTGATCACGGCGGCGGGCTATGGCCCCTATTTCACCCACCGCACCGGCCACGGCCTGGGTCTCGAAAGGCATGAACCGCCCTATCTGACCTCGACGAGCGACACGATCCTGGAGGAAGGCATGGTGTTCTCGATCGAGCCCGGCATCTACCTGCAGGGCAAGTTCGGCATTCGCCTGGAGGAGATCGTCATCCTCGAGGCCGATGGCCCGCGCATCGTCAGCCGCCTGTCGCGCGACGTCTTCGTCGCGCCAGCCGAGGCATGAGCATGAGCGCCGACGTCGACGATCCCTTCACGCTCGACGTCATCGCCTCGTCGCTGTCGGCGGCGGCGGACGAAATGTTCGCCGTGCTGCGCAAGGCGGCGATGAGCCCGATCATCTACGAAGTGCTCGATGTCGGCACCGGCATCACCGACGCGCGCGGCGAACTGGTCAGTTCGGGCGCGGGCATCCCGACCTTCGTCGGCATGCTCGACAAGGCGGTGAAGGCGATCATCGCCCTCACCTCGCCCGACGACATCCAGCCCGGCGATGTCTTCGCCACCAACGATCCCTATTTCGGCGGCGTGACGCATCTGAACGATGTCGTGCTGGCGATGCCGGTCTTCGCCGAGGGGCGCCTTGTCGCCTGGACCGCGAATGTCGGTCACTGGAGCGATCTCGGCGGCGCCGTGCCCGGGTCGATGTGGACCGAGGCGCGCGACATCTTCGCCGAGGGCCTGCGGCTGCCGGCGGTGAAGCTCTTCGAGGCGGGCAAGCCGATCAAGCCGGTCTTCGCCATCCTCAAGGCGAATTCACGCCTGCCCGATCTCCTTGAAGGCGATCTCTGGGCCTCGATCGCCAGCGTCCGCAAGGGCGCCGAGCGGGTCGAGCGCCTTGTCGATTCCTATGGCGCGGCAACCGTCGAAAACGCCATCGCGGGGATGTTCGCCTATGCCGAGGCGCGGTCGCGGCAGGGGCTGGCGCTGCTGCCGAAGGGGCGGCTGCAGGTCGAGGAACGGCTGGACGATGGCTCGCTCTGGCTCGCCGCGATCGAGATCACCGAAGATCGCTTCATCGTCGATCTGCGCGACGCGCCGGACGAAAGCGCCAAGCCGAACAATCTGAGCCGCGACGGCGCGATCATCGCCTGCCAGCTGATCTTCAAGATGGCGACGGCGCCCGACATGGTCTGCAATGCCGGATCGTTCCGCCCGCTGGAAGTGTTGACCCGCGAAGGCTCGATCTTCGATCCGCGCCCGCCGGCGCCGCAGGGCTACTATTTCGAAACCCGCGTGCGCCTCTACGACATGCTGTGGCGCGGCCTGGCCGAGGCGTCCCCCGAGCGCATGCCGGCCGGCCATTTCGCCTCGATCTGCTCCATCGTCGTCGCCGGCCGGCATCCGGCCCATGGTCGCCGCTTCACCCTGGTCGAGCCACAGGTCGGCGGCTGGGGCGCGACGGCGACCCGCGACGGCATCAACGCGCAGTTCTCGGCCGGTCACGGCGACACCTACAACTGCCCGGTCGAAATCGCCGAGGCCCGCTACGGGCTCGACTATCGCCGCCTGTCGCTGAACGACGAACCGGGTGGCGACGGCCTGCACCACGGCGGCAAGGGCATCGTGTCGGAATATGCGGTGCGCGGCACGGAGACAGTGATGACGGCCGGCTTCAGCCGCAGCGTCGAGCCCGTCTGGGGCCTGAATGGTGGCGAAGCGGGCACCACCAATCGGGTCGAGATCCTGCGCACGGACGGTTCCGTCGAGCGCCATGCGGTGGCAAGCGCGGTTCCGGTCGCGCCGGGAGACAGCATCCGTATCACTACGGCGCAGGGCGGCGGCTGGGGCAAGCGGGCTTAAGCCAAAGGGTGGCAAGCGCCGAAGCCGGCGCTCGCGTTTCCTTCGGTCGAGAAGTTCCTATGCCGTGACGGGCGTCGGCTCGTTCAATGCGCGCCGGTGCGAGACAGCCGCCCACAGCACCACAGCGGCGCCGAACTGGTGCAGCAGGGCGAGGTCGAGCGGCACCACGGCGATCAGGGTTGCAATACCGATGCCGGCCTGCGCGGTGACGAGCAGCGCCAGATGGCGGGCGCGCCGGGCCGCTGCCGAACGGGGCACCAGCTTCCAGGCCTGAAAGGCATGGATCAGCGCGGCGATAAACAGCAGATAGGCGACGACGCGATGGTCGAACTGCACCGTCATCGCGTCCTCGAACACGCTCCGCCACTTGGGATCGTAGTCATAGACGCCAGTCGGGATGAAATTGCCGGCCATCAGCGGCCAGGTGTTGTAGGTCAGTCCCGCCTTCAGGCCGGCGACGAGACCGCCGAGGAAGATCTGCAGGAAGACGACCACGACCATGAAGGTAGCCATGCCCTTGAGCGGCGCGGAGGCCTTGCGATTCTCGCCGCGATCCGGCGCCAGTCCGCGGCTGATCCAGACGGCGGCGCCGAGGATGAAGCAGGCGATGGTGAGATGGATCGCCAGCCGGTACTGACTGACGCTGATACGGTTCACGAGGCCGCTGGTGACCATCCACCAGCCGATGGCGCCCTGCAGGCCGCCGAGCGCGAACAGGCCGAGCAGGCGCGGCACCAGCCGGCGCTCGATCCGGCCGGTGGCCCAGAGCAGGACGAAAGGTACAAAGAAGACGACGCCGACCAGGCGCCCGAGCAGGCGGTGGCCCCATTCCCACCAGAAGATCTGCTTGAACTCGTCGACCGTCATGCCCTTGTTGACGATCTCGTATTGCGGAATCTGCTGGTATTTGGCGAATTCTTCCTGCCACTCGACGTCGCCGATCGGCGGAATCACACCATGGATCGGCTTCCACTCGGTGATCGAGAGACCCGAGCCGGTCAGGCGCGTGGCGCCGCCGACGACGATCATGGCGATGACCATCACGATGACGGCGCCGAGCCAGATGCGGATCAGCGCGCGGTCGCGCTGCCTGTCCCGCACAGGGGACTGCTTCACCGTGCTGTTCGCCGCCAAACCATCCATCGCCATCGCGCACCTCAAGAGATCTCGACGGTTGGGCTTAGCGGCTCGGCGCGCCGCGGACAACAGACCCCGCCCCCGGCGTACCAATCGGCCGCGCGACATCCGGTCGCGCAATGTCAGGCCCTGCCAAGGTCGATCACGGCCTTTGCGGTTCGGCGGCGAACGCGCTATGCCCTCGGCCAAGCCCTCCCCAGCAGCAGGTCATGCACGAAAGGCCAGACATGCCCATCCGGCTCCGCAAATTCATCGGCATGATCGCGCTCGTGGTTCTGGTGATCGTCTATGCCTTCGTCGCCATGGTGATCGCCCAGCTGAAACTGCCGGAAGCACCGCGCTGGGCACAGATGCTCTACTATGTCGTCGTCGGCCTCGCCTGGATCTTCCCGGCCGGCGCCATCATCGCCTGGATGCAGAAGCCTATCGAGCCGAAGCGCTAGGATTCCGGCCGACCCAGCCACGAATCCGCCGCTCCAGCGCGATCGGAACGCCGGAAAGCAGCAGGTCGATATAATGAGCGGACTGATAGTGGCCGTTCATCGAAATCCGCGGCAGCGCCGTCAATCGGCTCCTGGGACCGAGCACGCCGCGTCGCGTCGTCACTGCGGTGGCGAAGCCGAGCTCGGCGGCAAGATCGAACTCGCGCTGCCCTGCCGAACGGAGCGAGCCATAGGGATAGGCGAAATGGCGCGGCCGCTTTCCCGTCATCACCTCGATCCGCTCGCGGCTCTCGATCATCTCGCGGCGGGCGCGGCGCGGATCCAGCCTCGCCAGGGCGTAGTGACCGACGGTATGAGCGCCGATCGTCGCCAGCGGGTCGGCGGAGAGCGCCCGGATCTCGTCCCAGTCCATCATCTCCTGTGCCAGCATCTGCCGCGTGTCGATGCCATGCGCCGCCGCGATGCGCCCGATCGCTGCGCGCTGTTCGTCCTCGCCGACATTGCACAGCTCCCGGGCGAGCGTCCGCGCCGCGACGCGCTTCTCCGAAAGGCTTGTCGCCGGCAGGTCTAGTTCGCGGTCGCCGATCCGCACCTGCACGCGCCGGGTGCGCTCGATCAGCAGAACGATGACCTCCCACCAGGGAACCGCCGTCCCGTCGATCAGTCCCGTCGCCACATAGACCGTGAAGGGCGCCGCTTCCGCCTTCAGGATCGGATAGGCCTCGGTGAAATTGTTGCGATAGCCGTCGTCGAAAGTAAGGACCACGAACCGGCCGCCGCGTTCACGGTCAGCCAGTCGGCGCCTCGCTTCGTCGAGGTCGACGATATCCAGTCCATGGACACGGGTGCGCTGGATGACCTTGGCCAGAAACCCGGGCGTGACCTCGAGATGGGCATTGGGCTGGAAACGCGAAGGGCTGGCCGGCCGAATGTGATGGAACATCAGGATCGCGCCGGCGCCGCGCGCATGCGGCGCGAACAGTCGATGCGCGCCGCTCCAGTAGAGCGCGTTCAGGCCTGCCTTGTAGCCGGTAGTCTTCAGCCCATGCATCGGTGATCCCAGCCCGCCCGCGCCGTATAGCCGCCGCTGCGTCATACGAACCCGATGTTTACGATAGGTTGATATCGTCGCAAGAACTTATGGCAACCGTGGATTTGCACGCATGGACGGATCAGACGCGCAGGCGCCGACGAGACGCATCGCCGTTACGGATCTCGACATTTCCGTGCATGCCTCGCCACGCGCCATCGCGGACGACTGGCGAAGGCTGGAAGGATCCCTGCCGGTCTCCGTCTACCAGAGCTTCGACTGGATCGATTGCTGGACGGAGGCGGCGACCGGACCGCAGCGCATCCGGCCTGCCATCGTCGCGATCCGCCATCAGGGGCGTCCGCTTGCCATCCTGCCGCTCGGCATCGAAAGGATCGGCCCGCTGCGGATCGGCCGCTTTCTCGGCGGTGAGCATGCGAATATCCGCATGGGCCTGTTCGATCCCGCCTTCTCCGCCACGCTCGACAGGACATCGACATTGGCCCTGCTGAGCCGCGTCGCCAAGACGATCGGCCGCATCGACCTCTTCGATCTCGACGCCCAGCCGCGCGAATGGGCGGGGGCCGCAAACCCGCTGGCGGCCCACACCGAGGCCGCGCCCGCGCGCTGCGATGTCGGCATGATGCGGCTGGAGCCGGACTTCGCCGCCGTGCTCAAGGCGCATCGGGGCGCCAAGAAGGCCAAGAAGCGCCGCTGGCAGACCAACACGCTCGAACCCGTTGGTGGCTTCCAGTTGCGACGCGCCGGCTCGGAGGCCGAGGCGCTCGCCATTCTCGATAGCTACTTCGCCCAGAAGGCGGCGTGGTTCCGCGCCCAGGGCATCGACGACAGCTTCGCCGAGCCGGGCGTCGCGGAATTCTTCCGTGCCCTCGTCCGCCGCCGTTGGAGCGGAGACAGCAGCTTCGTCATGGAACTCGATGCGCTGGAGATCGATGGCGGCATCCGCGCCATCCTCGGCAGCGGCACCCGGTCCGGACGTCTGAGCGGATATTTCATGTCCGTTTCGGATGACGACTGGCGGCGGGTCAGCCCCGGCGAACTGATGCTCTACGAGGTTATCGCCGCGAGTTGCGAGCGGGGCCTGACGGCGCTCGACCTCGGACGCGGCGACGAGCGCTACAAGGCGTCCTGGCTGGACGTCGTCGAACCGCATGTGCGCGCCATCGTCCCGGTGACGCCGGCGGGACGGGCCGCTGCGACCGTCCTCCGCCTCGCCGATCGTGCCGAGCGCGCCGTCCGCGACAATCCGAAGCTCTGGAGATTGGCGAAGACCGTCCGGCGTTGGCGCGGCCAGGCCGAGAAGCCCGGCGCCGCCGAATCGGACTGATCAGGCGACGGCGTCCTCGAGCTCCGGATCCTCGGCGACAGTTGGCGCCTCGGCGATCAGCACCATGACCTCGGCCGAGGTTGCCGCCTTCATGGCCTCATAGGCGCGCGTCGTGCGCGGGTCGCTGGCGCCGCCGTCGGCAACGACGATCACGGCGCCGGACTGCGCCGCCAGCTGAAGCGCCATCTCGGCATCCGCGTCGAGCAGGATCTGGTCATAGGTCTGATCGAGCGCATCGAGGATGCTGACAAAGCGCTCGCCCTCGGCCGTGTCCGGGCCGAATTCCAGGAGGCCGTGCGGGATGAGGTGGGCGCGCGAGCGGCGGTCCCGGAAGATCACCTGCGCGAACGAGGCGATCCCTGCGAAGAGATCGGTGAGGCCCGGCAGGCGCTCGCCCGCCGACATCGCCTTGCTGTCCGCCCCGTCGGCATGGAGATCGATCAGGAGGACGCGGTTGCCGCGACGCGACAGGGCGCGGGCGAGCGCGACCGCCGCGAGCGGGCGGCCGGTCGAACCCAGCTCCGCCATGGAAACCAGGACGCGGCGCGCCTTCGATTCGACCACGTGGTCGACGATCGAGTTCAGCGAATCCTGCGCCTCGGCGGTCAGGCCGCGCGCCAGGGCGGGCATCGGCGGATCCAGCGGCTGCGGCTCCGTCGCTTCGTCCTGCCAGCGAATCTTGCCGTCGACCGGAACGGCGTCGGGGACCATCGGCGGCGCGCCGATCGAGATGCGACGGAGCGCCCGGCCGGAGGTAAGCTCGCGGATCATGATGACGGCGATCGCGAGCAGCAGCAGCGCCACGGTGGCCGCCGCGGTGATCGGCAGCTTCTTCGGGAAGGTCGGCTCCAGCGGCACGGCGGCGCGCGAGATGATGCGGGCGTCCGCCGGCAGGTAGTTGCCGTCCTGGCGCGACGAAGCCTCGCGATAACGCTTCAGATAGCTCTCGAGCAGGTCGCGCTGCGCGGTCGCCTCGCGCTCGAGCGCCCGAAGCTCGACCTCGTCATTGTTGGTCTGCCCGGTCGCTGCCTTGGCGCGGGTGATGTCCTGACCGATATCCGCCTCGCGGGCACGCGCCGTCGCCGCCTCGCCGTCGAGGCTCTGCAGGATACGGGTCACCTCGCGGCGAACCTGGCCGTCGAGGTCGCCCAACTGGGCGTTCAATTCGCGGATGCGCGGGTGCGCCGGCAGCAAGGTCGCCGAAAGCTGCGCGATCTGCGCTCGGAGCGCCACCTGCTGCTCGCGCAGGCGCTGGATCAGCTGCGAATCGCGCACATCCGGCACGTCCGGCGTCGCGCCGCTGGCGAGGCTCTTGCGGACCATGTCGGCCTTGGCCTCGGCACTGGTGACCTTGGTGCGCAGTTCGGCGATCTGCGATTCGAGCCAGCGGGTGGCATCGGCGTTGGTCGAACGCCGCGCCTCGCGTTCCAGCGCGAGATACTCGTCGGCAACCGCATTGGCGACCCGCGCGGCAAGCTGCGGGTTGGTCGAGGAGAACCCGACCGTGATGACGCGGGTCTTGTCGATGGAGAAGACGTCGAGCCGATCGGCGAAACGCTGTAGCACGCGCTCTTCCACCGAGCCCTCGGGCACGGGCCGGCCGAGCCCAATCCGGACCAGCATCTGGTCGAATCCGGGCAGGAAACGCGGTTTGTTGAATTCCTTGAGCGAGGCGAGGTCGAGCGAATCGACCACCGTCGTCGCCAGGTCGCGCGACCCGATAAGCTGGACCTGGCTGGCGACGCCCTCGGAATCGAGAAGCGCCCTCACCTCCTCGGTGCCGGTCCCGGCGCGAGTGATTTCCGATTCGCCGCTCTCGATCAGGATCTTGGCTTCGGCCGAGTAGCGCGGCGTGACGAAATTGAGGCCGACATAAAGCGCGCTGGCGAACAGGACAGCGGCCAGCAGGAGCCATGGCAATGCGCGCAAAAGCGCGCCGAACAGCGCCCTGACGTCGAGCTCGACATCATCGATTTGCCCCAACCGGCCATCCGTCATAATCGCGCCCAGTCTCCCTGCCGACGCGGCATGATCGTAAGTCAGGGTAACTACTGCGTTAATTTCGCTCGCGGGCGGTTAAGGGCTTCCGCCGAACGATGTGGGCACGAGCGGCAATTTTACCTCGCGTTAACCATGCGCGACCGACAGTCCAGCCTATCGATTCACTCGCGAGCCGGACGCTGCCCTGATGCGATTCTTCCTTATTGTCGCGACGCTTATCGGCGCTGCCCTGCTCGGTGGCTGCACCACCGCCTATCCGCCGCAGGACCCCGCGACCTACAAGGCGCTGATCGCCCCCTATCGCCTCGACAGCGGCGATCGCCTGCGCGTCATCGTGTTTGGCCAGGCGGACCTGACGAACAGCTACACCATCGACCAGGCCGGCTACATCTCGATGCCGCTGATCGGCGCGGTGGCTGCCCGCGGCCGCAGCACCCAGGAAATGGAAGGCGACATCGCCGCCAAGCTGCGCAAGGGTTTCGTGCGCAATCCCGACGTTTCGGTCGAGGTCGATCGCTACCGCCCGTTCTTCATCATGGGCGAGGTCGCAAGCGCCGGGCAGTATCCTTATGTCAACGGCATGACCGCGCAGACGGCCGTCGCCATCGCCGGTGGCTTCACGCCACGCGCCCAGCGTGCCGACGTCGACGTCACTCGCCAGGTGAACGGAAAAGTCACGACTGTCCGGCTATTGCCGACGCAGCCGATCTATCCCGGCGATACCGTCAACGTGCGCGAGCGCTTCTTCTGACCCAAATGACCGAGCAGCTGGACGAACCTCACGCGCGCAAAGGCGCCAAGTTCAGGATCGTTCACTGCTTTCGGTCACCCGTCGGCGGCATCTTCCGACATGTTCGCGACCTCGCGGAGGCGCAGGCGGCCGAAGGACACAGCGTCGGCATCGTCTGCGATTCCTCCACGGGCGGCGCGCGGGAAGAAGAGTTGATCCAGGCGCTGTTGCCGCATCTCGAGCTCGGGCTGCACCGCACGCCGATGCAACGGCAGGTGTCGCCATCCGACCTTCTCGCCTTCCTGCGGCTGTTCCGCCGCATCAGGGCTCTCGATCCCGATATCATCCATACGCATGGCGCCAAGGGCGGCGTGTATGGGCGCGGTATCGGCACGCTCTTGCGGGTCTTTGGTTCCAGCGTGGCTCGCATCTACTGTCCGCATGGCGGAAGCCTGCACTATGACTCTGGGACGCGCTCGGGGCGGCTGTTCTTTCGCATCGAGCACTTCCTGGAGACGATGACCGACGCACTCGTCTTCGTCAGCCACTACGAGGCGCAAGCCTATGCTCAGAAGGTCGGCGCGCCGCGCAAGCCGTGGCGGATCGTGCCGAACGGTATCCGCGAAGAGGAGTTCGAGCCGGTCGTCGCCG
>JAFKJZ010000632.1 GCA_017305815.1 Hyphomicrobiales bacterium | reverse complement strand
ATGAATCTCGCCATCGGCTCGATCGGCGTCTGCGCGGTGATGGCGTCGGGCTACATGATGCAGACGCTCGGCCTGCCGATCCCGGTCGCCATGGCGCTGGCGCTGCTGCTCGGCGCCTTCCTCGGCTGGCTGAACGGCTTCGTCATCGTCCGCTCCGGCGTCAATTCCTTTATCATCACGCTTGCCAGCGCCAGCCTGTTCCTCGGCGCCATGCTGATCCTCTCCAAGGCGCAGACCTTCAATGTGCTGCCGCCGGAGATCGCCGCCTTCGGCCGCATGCGCTGGAAGTTCATCTCGCCGCTGCTGTTCATCGCGCTCGGTCTCGGCGCCGCCCTGGTCGTGCTGTTCCGCTTCACGGCGCTTGGCCGCGAGATCCTCGCCGCCGGCGCCAACGCCCGCGCGGCCGAGCTTTCCGGCGTGCCGGTCGGCCGCGCCATCATCATCGCCCACACCCTGTCGGGCGCGCTCGCCGCATCGGCCGGCCTGATGCTGGTGATCCGCCTCGGCGCCGCCATGCCGTCGATCGGCCAGGACTGGCTGCTGCCTTCGTTCCTCGCGCCAGTGCTGGGCGGCACGCTGCTGGCCGGCGGCTATGTCTCCGTGGTCGGCACCATTCTCGGCGCCTTCCTCGTCACCACCATCCGCTCCGGCCTGCTCGTCATGCAGGTCGGCAATTTCTGGCTCCAGCTCTTCCTCGGCCTGATCCTGCTCGCCGCCGTCATGCTGGACCGCTATCGCGGCATCTATGCCGAACGTCGCAGCCTGGGCCGCAAGGATGCCGGCCGCCGCGCGTCAGGAAAAAGCGCATGAGCACCATGACCCGCAACGCGACCTTCGGCCAACGCTTCCTCGCCAATGAATGGTCGGCGCTCGCCGTCGCCATCGCCATCGGCCTGGTCACGCTCGCCGTGCTGTCGCCGGCCTTCCTGACCGAATTCAATCTCTATGTGATGCTGCGCTCGTTCTGCGTCGTGCTGATCGTCGCCTTCGCGCAGATGCTGACGCTCGCCGTCGGCCAGATGAACCTGTCGGTCGGCGCGCTCGGCGGCCTCGTCGCCATCGCCGTCGGCGGCATGATGGAGAAGTGGGGCTTCCCGGTTCCCGTCGCCGTCCTCTGCGGCCTCGCCATCGGCGCCGCCGGCGGCCTGATCAACGGCCTGCTGACGGTCCGCACCGGCATCAACGGCTTCATCATCACGCTCGCCACGGCCTCGGCCTTCACCGGCATCAACCTGGGCATCACCGAGTCGATCCCGTTCTACAATCTGCCGGCAAGCTTCGTCGCCTTCGGCACCGAGCGCTTCTACGCGCTGCCCTACCTGCTGCTGCCGCCGGTCCTGATCGCCATCGCGCTCGCCTTCTTCCTGGCCCGCACCGTGCCCGGCCGGCAATTGCTCGCCGTCGGCGGCAACCCGCAGGCGGCCGAGCTTTCCGGCATCCCGCGCGACCGCGTCATCGTCATGGCGCACACCCTGTCCGGCCTGCTCGCCGGCGCTGCCGCAATCCTCGCCGTGGCGCAGCTCGGTTCGGCGCAGCCGACCATCGGCGCCGACTGGCTGCTGATGTCGTTCGCGGCGCCGATCATCGGCGGCGCGGCGCTGACGGGCGGCCACATCTCGGTCGCCGCCACGGCGCTCGCCGTGGTGCTGATCGTCATCATCCAGAACGGCATGGTGCTGGCCAAGGTCGATCCCTACTGGGTGCAGTTCCTGCTCGGCGCGCTGATCCTCGCCGCGGTGTGGCTCAACCGCTGGCGCGCGGTGCGGACGGGGACGGCGTGACATGCAGCTGACCGTCGAGAATGCGAGCAAGTCCTTTCCAGGCGTGCGGGCGCTGGACGGCGTCTCGCTCGAGCTCCGCCCCGGCGAGATCCACGCCCTCATGGGCGAGAACGGCGCCGGCAAGTCGACGCTGATCAAGATCATCACCGGTCTGTACCGGCCGGATCGCGGCCGCCTGCTCGTCGACGGCAAGCCGGTCGACTTCACCTCGCCGCGCGACGCCATCG
>JAFKJZ010000167.1 GCA_017305815.1 Hyphomicrobiales bacterium | reverse complement strand
GACGACTACGGCGTCCGCACCATCGGCATGGAAAACGAAGCCCGCTCGCGCGACTGAGGACGAAAACATGACACGCTATGCAATCACCGAGGCCCGGATCGTCGACGTCGTCGCGGGCAAGATCCTCGAAGGCCAGGCCATCGTCGTCGAGGACGGCCTGATCCAGGCGATCATGCCGCAGGCATCTCTCGACGCCGGGCTCCGCAAGGTCTCGATGGGCGGCCGCCATGTCGCGCCCGGCCTGCTCGACGCGCATACCCACGTCTTCATCAGCCAGTTCAACGATGGCGGCGACATGCTGCCGTCCGAGATGACGGCGCGCGCCGGCCGGCAATTGTCGGAGATGATCGATCGCGGCTTCACCACCGTGCGCGACGCGGGCGGCGCCGATGCCGGCCACAAGTCGGCCGTCGACAAGGGCCTGTTCAAGGGCCCGCGCCTGTTCGTCTCCGGCAAGATCCTGTCGCAGACCGGCGGCCATGGCGACCACCGCGCCCGCGCCGACTATTGCAGCTGCAGCAGCGCCTCGGGCACCGGCACCTCGGTTATCGCCGACGGCGTCGACGCCGTCCGCAAGGCGGTGCGCGAGAACGCCCGCCAGGGCGTCGACCAGATCAAGATCATGGCCGGCGGCGGCGTCAGCTCGCCGGGCGACAAGCTCAAGCATCCGCAATATTCCCTCGACGAGATCCGCGCCATCACCGACGAGGCCGAGCTCTGCGGCCGCTATGTCATGGCGCATGTCTATGCCGACCGCGGCATCCGCCGCGCGGTCGAATGCGGCGTCCGCTCGATCGAGCACGGCAATTTCCTCACCCCCGAGACGGCCGAGATCATGGCCAGGCATGACGCCGTGCTGGTGCCGACGCTGATCACCTACTGGGCCGACGGCAAGTTCGGCATGGATTTCGGCTGGGCGCCGGAAAACCAGGTCAAGAATGCCGAGGTGCTCGAATTCGGCCAGGATTCGCTGAAGATCGCCCATGCCGGCGGCGTCACCGTCGGCTATGGCACGGATCTCTGCTGGTCGCCGAAGACCTACCAGGGCGACGGCCTCGCCATGCACGAGGCGGCGCTCGGCGTCGTCGAGGCCCTGCGCTGCGCGACCGTCAACAATGCCAAGGTGCTGCGTCTCGACGGCAAGGCCGGCGTGATCGCGCCGGGCGCCTGGGCCGATTTCGTCGTGCTCGACGCCAACCCCTATGATGGCCTCGCCTGCTTCGGCCATGCCGACAACAGGGTGGTTGCCGTCGTCAAGGACGGCATCGCCCAGCGCGACGACCGCAAGCTGTTCGCGGCCTGACAGGTCGCCTGACAAGAAGGGCCGGCCCCTCGGACGGGAGCCGGCCCTGGATCGCTGCGGACGAGACGGTCAGGAACCCGGGCTTGTCGCGTAGGGGGAGAGTTCGCGGGCCAGGAANGGCCGGCGCCGACCTCGCCGAGGATCCGTCCCTCCTCGAAGACCGGCTTGCCGCGCAGCAGCGTCATCACCGGCCAGCCGGTAACCTCCAGCCCTTCATAGGGCGTGTAGTCAGCGGCGTGGTGCATCTGCTCCTGCCGGATGACTTCCTTGCGGTTCGGATCCCACAGCACGATGTCGGCGTCGAACCCGGCGGCAATCGAGCCCTTCCGCGGATAGAGGCCATACATCCTGGCGTGGTTGGTCGAGGTCAGCGCGACGAACTCGTTGACGCTGATGCGGCCTTCCGAGACGCCCTTGGAGAACAGGATCGCCATCCGGTTCTCGACACCCGGTATGCCGTTCGGCACCCAGCGGAAGGACGTGATCGGACGAGAAGGTCTGGAACACGCCGGTGCGGATGCCCTCCCAGATCGCGTCCCAGCTGGCGTGGTCACGCGGCGGCGGCGAGCAGACATATTTGCCGCCGCTCTCGTCCATGTTGAAGCCCTTCATGTCATCGGCGGTGAGCGCGATATATTGCGGGCAGGTCTCGCCATAGATGCGCAGGCCCTTCTGCCGGGCCCAGCGGATCTGCTCCATCGCCTCACGGCCGGAGACATGCACCACCATGATCGGCACGTCGACCAGCTCGGCATGGCTGATGGCGCGGTGGGTCGCCTCGCGCTCGACGCTCTGGGGCCGCGAGGCGCCATGGTAGTAGGGGGCGGTCTTGCCGGCGCGCTCGAGGCGCTCGGTCATGAAGCGGATGGAATCATAGCCCTCGCAATGGACCATGACGAGCGCGCCGCAGCCGCGCGCGCAGTCGAACACTTCCAGCAGCTGGCGGTCGTTCAGCACCATGTCGTCATAGGTCATGAAGACCTTGAACGAGGTGTAGCCGTCCATCACCAGCGCCGGCAGCTCCTGACCGAGAACGGTAGGCGTCGGGTCGGTGACGATCAGGTGGAAGCCGTAGTCGCAATAGGACTGGCCTTCCGCCTTGGTGTGATAGTCGCGCACGCTTTCGCGCAGCGAAGCGCCGCGCGGCTGCACCGCGAAGGAGATCACCGTCGTCGTGCCGCCGGCGATCGCCGAGCGGGTGCCGGTTTCGAAGCCGTCGGCCATCTGCGGGGTGCCCGGCGGCGCGTGCTGCGCGAGATGGACATGGCTGTCGATGCCGCCCGGCATGACCAGCAGGCCCGAGGCGTCGATGATGCGGTCGGCGGACCCGAGCCCGCTCCCGACCGAGACGATCCTGCCGTGGCGGATCGCGACATCGGCGCGAAACGTGTCGGCGGCGGTCACGACGGTGCCGCCGCGAAGGATCAGCTCGAAATCAGCCATGGCAGGTCCTCTAGCGGCGCGCCTTCAAGCGCGCGAATTCGCCGAGCCCGATCAGCAGCAGGTTGGCCAGAACGATCAGCAGGGCCAGCGCATCGAGGGTCGGCGAGATGTTGAAGCGGAAGTCGGAGGCGACCAGGATCGAGAGAGGCTGGCTGCGGCCGCTGACAAAGGAGGTCAGCACATATTCCGACGAGGAAAGCACGAAGGCGATGAAATAGGCGGCGAGCAGGCCGTTCTTCATCAGGGGCAGCGTCACACGCCGGAAGATGCTGACACCGGAGGCGCCGAGATCGGCGGCGGCCTCTTCGAGACGGCGGTCGATCCGGATCAGCACCGATGCGATCACCAGAACGGTGAAGGGCAGGATGATGATCGTCTGCGCCGCGATCACCGTCCAGAGACTGCGCTCGATGCCGAGTTCCGACAGCAGGATCAGCTGCGCGACGGCGAGGATCACCTTCGGAATCAGGAACGGCACGAACAGCATCACCAGGAACGCGACCCGGAAGCGCAGCCGGTAGCGCGTCAGCGCCAGCGCAGCCATGGCGCCGAGCAGCGTCGACGCCAGCGCCACGGGCAGAGAGACCAGAAAGGTCAGCCCCAGCGCGCCGGTCAGCCGCGTGTCGGCGAAGATCGCCTGATACCAGTGCGTGGTGAAGCCGCGCAGCGGAAAGGCGATCATCTCCGAGTCGTTGAACGAGAAGATCAGGATGACGGCGATCGGCAGATACATGAAGCCGTAGACGAGCCAGACCCAGGCATCGACCCAGCGAAGCGGACGCGACACGGCTATTCTCCCCCCATCAGGCTTCGGCTCCAGGTGGTGCGGCTGATCGCGAGCCCCGCCAGGGCGAAGAACAGGCAGAGGAAGGCCAGCATGGTCCAGGCGATCGCCGAACCGAGCGGCCAGTCGAAGGCCGTTCCGAAGAGATCGTTGATGGCGCTGATGATCGTCACGCCGGACGCGCCGCCGATCAGCTGCGGCGTCAGGTAATCACCGACAACCATCACGAACACCATCATCCCGCCGGCGATCAGCCCCGGCATGGTCATCGGCAGCGTGACCCGCCGGAAGGACGAGAGGCGGCCGGCGCCGAGATCGGACGCCGCCTCCAGCAGGCGGCTGTCGAGGGCCTCATAGGCGAGCCAGAGCCCAGCACCATGAAGGGCAGGTAATTGTAGGTCAGCACGATATGGGTGGCGACCGGGCTGAACAGCAGCGCCTGAATGGGCGTGTCGATCGCGCCGATCCAGAGCAGGAAGCCGTTCAGCACGCCTTCGCTGCCGAGCAGAACGCGCCAGGCGAAGATGCGCACCATGTCGCCGGTGTAGAGTGGCACCAGCAGCAGGGTAAGCAGCGCCGACTTGTAGACCGTGACGCGCTTGGCGATGAAATAGGCGACCGGATGGCCAATGACGGCGGTGATCGCGACCACCAGCAGGCCGGACAGGAACGCCTTCAGGATCAGGCCGCGATAGGTGGCGCTGGCGGCCAGGCGGCCATAGTTCTTCAGCGTAGGGTCGGTGACGATCGCAACAAAATCGACCTGGAAGAAGCTGTAGGCCAGAAGCACGGCGAGCGGCGCGAGGCAGAGCGCCGTCACCGTCGCGAAGACCGGAAAGGCCAGCCAGGAACCGATGTTCCAGCGCCCCACGATCAAGCCTCCGGCGCGGCGTCGGCCGCAATCCAGGCATGGGCGGGGTCGAAGGCGAGCCGGACGGTCGCGCCAATCGCCGGCAGCGTCCCGTCGCGCAGCACGAAGCCAAGCGCCAGATCGCCGGCCGCCCTTGCCTCGATCAGCCATTCGGCGCCTCGAAACACCTGATGCGTCACGGTGACGTCGAACGCGCCATGGGCGGCGGGCGCCAGTTGTTCCGGCCGTACGCAGAGCGTCGCCGCCGCGCCCGGCTTCAGGCCGGCGACCCCCGGCACGGTGAACCGGCCGAGCGGCGTTTCGATCGTCGCCGTCACCGCGTCGGCGCCATTGGCAACCTCGAGGATCCGGCCGCCGACGCGATTGGCGCCGCCGATGAAATCGGCGACATAGGCAGTCGCCGGACGGTTGTAGATGTCGCTCGGGCGGCCCTGCTGCTCGATGCGGCCATGGTTCATCACGATGATGACGTCGGAAAGGGCGAAGGCCTCTTCCTGGTCGTGCGTGACATGCAGGAACGCCATGCCGAGCCGGCGCTGCAGGTCCTTCAGCTGGATCTGCATGTCCTTGCGCATGCGGCGGTCGAGCGCCGAGAGCGGCTCGTCGAGCAGGAGCAGGCGCGGCTGGTTGACGATGGCGCGGGCGAGCGCCACGCGCTGCTGCTGTCCGCCGGAAAGCTGGCGCGGCCGCCGCCTGGCGAGCGGCCCCAGTTCTACCATGGCGAGCGCGTCGGCGACCTTCCGCTCGATCGTCGCGCGATCGAACCGCGTATAGGCCAGGCCGAAGCCGACATTGTCCTCGACCGTCAGATGCGGGAACAGCGCATAGCTCTGGAACACGGTGTTGACCGGCCGGCGATTGGCCGGAACCTCGGCGAGCGACGTCCCGTCCAGCTCCAGAAGACCCGACGACACGGTCTCGAAGCCGCCGATCATGCGCAGGATCGACGTCTTGCCGCAGCCCGACGGCCCCAGCAGCGTCACATAGCTGTTCGGCGCGATGCTGAAATTGACGCCGCGCACGGCGCTGAACGCATCATAGCTCTTGTGCAGCGCGACGGCTTCGAGGAGGGGGCGCGCGGGCGCCCCCTCCTTCATGCCAGGTCCGGTCCGGTCCATCGGCGTCAGCTTGCCTTCACTTCGTTCCAGAGCGCGACCCAGTCATTGTAGCGGGCCGGGTTTTCCTTCCAGACGAAGCTGTTCATGATCGAGAGATCATTGGTGAAGATCTTGCTGCGCTGTTCCTCGGAAAGGCCGGCGAGGGCGGAGTCCGTGCTCTGCGCATAGGGGCCGCCGACGGCGAGCTTGGCGCCATATTCCGGCCCGAGCAGGTAATTGACGAGACTGAGCGTGTCGTCGAGGCGCTCGCCGGTGACGCCGGCCGGGATCGCGACCGTATCGCACCAGCCGATGACGCCGGCCTTCGGCTTCGCCATGCCCATGTTGAGACCGCGCGCCTTCAGGTCGTAATAGGGCGGCACCCAGGAGAAGGCGCAGACCACCTCGCCCGAGGCGAACAGGTTGGTCAGGTCGGCGATCGAGTTCCAGTAGGTGCGCAGCAGCTTCTTCTGCGCCATCAGCGCCTTCTTGACCTCGGCGAGCTCGGCATCGTCCATCTGGAACATGCGGTCGCGCGGGATGCCGAGATAGAGCGCGGCGATCATGATCGCCTCCAGCGCATAATCGCGCATCGCCAGCTTGCCGGCATATTTGTCACCTTCGAAGAAGACGGACCAGTCCGGCTCCGCATCCATCAGGTCGGCGCGATAGACGATCGGATTGATGCCCCAGTAGAAGGGGATGCCATAGGTCTGGCCGTCCTTCTTGCCGAGCTTCGTAGTCTTGAACGTCTCGTAGAGACGCGCGGCGTTCGGCACCTTGGCAAGGTCGATCGGCTGCAGCAGGCCCGAAGCGGTGTAGTACTCGACCTTGTCGAGGCCGGGCGTGATCAGGTCGACCGACGAGGCGCCGCCGGCGCGGAGCTTGGCGAACTGCTCGTCATCGGTGCCGATGAAGTTCTTGGTGAGCGAGACCTTGCCGTCGGCCAGGAAGGCCTTGAGGTAGTCGTCCTTGGCGAGGTTCTCCCATGTCATCCACACCAGGTCCTCTGCCGCCTGGGCGCGGCCGAGGGGACCGAGGGCTCCGAACGCCGCGCCGGCAGCGATCGTCTTCAGAAAATTGCGGCGGTGAATTGGAAAGTCCATGCTCGGTTCCCGATGAAAAGGCCTGACCACGTCGTCATCCAATTCAAAAATCTTTTTCACATTCTCCGCAAGATGAAAAATTAGTTCCAGAATCGATAAATTGCCTACTCCTTGGGCGATCGCTTCCCCTGCCCCGGAACCACCAGCGGGTCCAGCCGCTCGTGCAGCCGTTCGATCTGGCCGAGACGCTCGATCGCCGGCTCGCCGAGCGACTGCCCAACCATTGAGCAGAGGTAGTTGATGACGCTCATCGGCGCGACGTAGCTGTCGAACAGGCTGTGGCCGCGATTGTGGCAGCGCAGGGTGACGGTCGCGAGCTGCGCTGTGCGTGCCGCCGTCATGTCGGCGATCAGCACGGAGGGCGCACCGATCTCGCGCACCACCGCCATCACCTCGCGCAGGATGACGGGGCGACGGCGAAATCCGAACACCAGCAGCGCATCGTCCGGGCGGACGCTCGCCAGCTCCTCGCCCATCGACATGCCCGCCAGCGGCAGCAGCTGGACATCGTCCTTGATGTGGATCAGCAGGCCGCGGGCATAGCTCGCCAGCACCATGGAATTGCGGAAACCCACGACCCAGATCCGCCTTGCCCCGACCAGGATGCGCGCCGCCGCCTCGAGCGATTCCTCGCTCAGCATCTCGGCGGTCTGGGTCAGGTTCTGCAGGTCCTGGGCGATATGCAGGCCGAAATCCCCCGGCGCCAGCCGCTTCTTGCCGATGCCGGTCAGCTCGTAGAGCGGCGAGCCCCAGTCGCGGCCCTGCCGCGCATGCAGCTTGGCGTCGTTGTAGCTGTTGTAGCCGAGCCGCCGGAAGAACCGCGCGGCCGTCGCGTTGGAAATGTTGGCCCGCGCCGCCAGTTCGCCGGCCGTGAAGCTCGACAGGCTGTTGCGCTCCTCCATCACCACCGACGCGAGGCGGCGCTCGCTCGCCGTCAGCTCGTCATAGACGGCCAGGATGCGCGCATCGATCGGCCGCGCATCCGCGCCTTCCTCGTCATGCATGGCGGGCTCCATTTTTCACAATACCGTACATACGAAAAAAACTTTTCACAAAGGTTGACTGACTTCGCCAGCTGGATATCCTGAAGCCACACCCACACAAAGCGGAATGATCGGCAGATGTCTCCAGATCTTGCGGCGGGGCAGGCGGTTTTTCAATCAAACCCCGCCCGCACCGGCGGCCCCTATCCAGACGCCTTCAAGGCGACGCTGAGCCTAGCGGCGGCCCGTGAAGCCTTTTCCCAGATCTCGACCTGGAAGGGATACCGGCCGACGCCACTCGTCTCCCTCGATCGCCTGGCGGACGGGCTTGGCGTCGCGAAGCTGCTCTACAAGCAGGAAGCAGGCCGCTTCGGCCTCGGCAGCTTCAAGGCGCTTGGCGGCGCCTATGCCGTGTTCCGCCTGCTCTCCGACCGCATCGAGGCCGAGACCGGCGCCGCCCCCAGCGCCGCCGACCTGATCGAGGGCCGGCATGCCGAGCGCGTCCGTGACATCACCGTCACCTGCGCCACCGACGGCAATCACGGCCGCTCCGTCGCCTGGGGCGCGTCGCTGTTCGGCTGCCAGAGCGTCATCTTCGTGCACGAGACGGTGTCGCAGGCCCGCGCCGACGCCATTGCAAGCTTCGGTGCGCGGGTCATCCGGACCCCCGGCAATTATGACGATTCGGTCCGCGAAGCGGACCGCGCCGCCAAGGCAAGTGGCTGGTCCGTCATCTCGGATACGTCCTATCCCGGCTATGTCGACGTCCCGCGCAACGTGATGCAGGGCTACAGCGTCATGGCCGAGGAAGTGATCCGCGAGCTCGGCCCGACGCGGCCGACCCACGTCTTCCTGCAGGGCGGCGTCGGCGGGCTCGCCGCTGCCGTCACGGCCCATCTCTGGGAGAGCTATGGCGCAGCGCCGACCGTCGTCGTCGTCGAGCCGCTGACGGCCGCCTGCCTGTTCGAGAGCAACCGCGCCGGCAGGCCGGTCGCCGTCACTGGCGACCTCGACACGATCATGGCGGGCCTCGCCTGCGGCGAGCCGTCGGTGATCGCCTGGCCGATCCTGGCATCGGGCGCCGCCGCCTTCATGGCCATTCCCGACGACACGGTCCGCGCCGCGATGCGCAGGCTCGCCTCGGGCGAGGCAGGCCCGCGGCTGGTCGGCGGCGAGAGCGGCGTCGCCGGCCTCGCCGGACTGATCGAGCTTTGCGGCAACGCCGAATGGCGCGCCGCCATCGGCCTCGACGCCCATTCGTCGGTGCTCGTGATCGGCAGCGAAGGCGACACCGACCCGGCGCTCTACCGCGAGATCGTCGGCCTCCCGGCTACGGATGTCGAGGCCGACGCATGAGCGAGACGCTGCAGCAGCCGCGCATCGACATCGCGCGCCTCGTGGCGCGGATCGAGGCGCTCGGCCGGATCGGCGCCCTACCCGGCGGTGGCGTCTGCCGGCTGGCGCTCGACGACGACGAGAAACGCGGCCGCGACTTCCTCGTCGCCGCCATGCGAGACGCCGGCCTCGAAGTCGTGGTCGACGCCATCGGCAACATCTTCGGCACCCGCGCCGGACGCCGGACGGCTCCCGTCGTCATGCTCGGCTCGCATATCGACACCGTCGCGACCGGCGGCCTCTATGACGGCGCGCTCGGCGTGCTGGCCGGGCTCGAAGTGCTGGCGACGCTCGACGATGCCGGGATCGAGACCGAATACCCGATCACCGTCGCCGCCTTCACCAATGAAGAGGGCGCGCGCTTCGCGCCCGACATGCTGGGAAGCCTCGTACATGTCGGCGGGCTGGACCTCGACGAAGCGCTCGCCACCCGCGCCATCGACGGCGCCATCCTCGGCCAGGAGCTGCAGCGCATCGGCTATGCCGGCGGCGACGCGGGTCCGCGCGACATCCGCGCCTATTTCGAACTGCATATCGAGCAGGGACCGATCCTCGAGGACGAGGCGATCGACATCGGTGTCGTCGAGGGCGTTCAGGGCATCTCCTGGACGGAACTCACCATCGAGGGGCGCTCGGCCCATGCCGGTACAACGCCGCTGCGGCTCCGCCGCGACGCCGGGCTTGCGGCGGCACGAATCGCGACCGAAGTCGGCGCCATGGTGCGGGCGATCGGCGGCGACCAGGTCGGCACCGTCGGCGCCCTGACGCTATCGCCCAACCTGGTCAATGTCGTCGCGCAGAAGGCGGTGATGACGGTCGACCTGCGCAATCCCGACGAGGCGATCCTGCAGCAGAGCGAGGCGGCCCTCGCCGAAAGCGTCGCCCGGATCGGCGCGGAAGAGCAGGTGACGGTCGAGCGGCGCGCGCTGGCGAGGTTCGAGCCGGTCGCCTTCGATCCCATCCTGGTCGACCAGGTCGAGGACGCCGCCGCCGCCCTCGGGCTTTCGTCGCGCCGCCTCTATTCCGGCGCTGGCCATGACGCGCAGATGATCGCCCGCATCGCCCCGGCGGCGATGATCTTCGTGCCAAGCGTCGGCGGCATCAGCCACAACATCCAGGAATTCACCAGGCCGGACGATCTCGGCAATGGCGCGAATGTCCTGCTTCGGGTCGCGCTTGCCAGCGCCGACGCGATCCTGTGAACGGAGTCCCCCCGAAATGACGAGAATGCTCACCGTCGGCGCCGCCCAGCTCGGCCCGATCGCCCGCCAGGACAGCCGCCGCGACGTCGTCGAGCGCATGATCGCGCTCATTGAAAAGGCCGCCGCGCGCGGCGTCGGGCTCGTGGTCTTCCCGGAACTAGCGCTGACGACCTTCTTCCCGCGCTGGTTCATGGAAGACCAGGCCGAAGTCGACGCCTTCTTCGAGACGGCGATGCCCAACGCCGACACGCAGCCGCTGTTCGACCGCGCCAGGGCGCTGAAGATCGGCTTCAGCTTCGGCTATGGCGAGCTGGTTGAGGAAGGCGGCGAGACGCATCGCTACAACACGGCGATCCTCGTCGACGCCGCCGGCAACATCGTCCACCGCTATCGCAAGATCCACCTGCCCGGCCACAGCGAGCACGAGCCCTGGCGCGCCTTCCAGCACCTGGAGAAGCGCTATTTCGAACCGGGCATGGAGCCGTTTTCGACCTGCGAGGCGTTCGGCGGTGTCCTGTCCCAGGCGATCTGCAACGATCGCCGCTGGCCCGAGACCTATCGCGAGGCCAGCCTGCGCGGGGCGGAAATGCTGCTGATCGGCTACAATACGCCGGTTCACTATCCGCTGGCGCCCGAGCACGACCACCTGCAGTGCTTCCACAACCATCTCTGCATGCAGGCCGGCGCCTATGCGAACGGCATCTGGGTGGTCGGCGTCGCCAAGGCCGGCAAGGAAGAGGGCTGCGACCTGATCGGCCAGAGCTGCATCATCGCGCCGACCGGCGAAATCGTCGCCATGGCCTCGACACTCGGTGACGAGCTCGTGGTGCATGATTGCGATCTCGACCGCTGCGACGAGATCCGCCGCAACATCTTCAATTTCAAGCTGCACCGGCGTCCCGACATGTACCCGATGCTGTCGGCCGGCTGACGGCAGCATCCCGAAAGCCGACGCAGAGACGATCCCCGGACTGGATCGGCCCGGGACGACGGCCCGCGAAACGGCCTGGGCTCACGCCCCCTATCGCATCGAGAACAGTTCCTGGTGGAAGCGCGGGCCAACCGGGAAACCCTGCGCCGCGAAGTCGCGCCGCAGCGCGTCGCCAAAGCCGGCCGGTCCGCAGAACCACAGGCTCGCCTCGCGCCAGTTCGGCACGGCGGCGCGGATGCGTTCGCCGGTCAGGAAGCCGTCGCGCGAATCGATCATCAGATGCAGGCGGATATTGGCCGCGCTCGCATCCGCAGCGAGCTTCGCCAGCGCATCCTCGTCGACGTCGGACGTGCTGTGAAACAGGTCGACGGTCTGCCGGCGGGACGGTTCCGTTCCGGCCGCCTCCCGCGCCAGTTGCTCCATCCGTCCGATGAACGGCGTGATGCCGATGCCGCCGGCGATCCAGACCTGGTGCGGACAGGCGTCGTCGAAGGTGAAGCAGCCATAGGGCCCCTCGAGCCGGATGGGCTGGCCGATGGCGAGTTTTTCGCGAAGCCGCCCGGTGTGGTCGCCAAGCTGCTTGGCGATCAAGGTGACATGTCGGGTCGTGTCGTTCCAGGCCGAGGCGATCGTGTAGGGGTGCGGCCCCTCGGCCGGGTCCGACATGGCGAAGGCGAACTGCCCGGCCTTGTGCCCGGGCCAGCCCTGGCCGACCTCGATCCGCGTCTCCACCGTCCGCACGCCCGGATAGAAGCGGAGCTCGGCCAGCCGGCCGATCACACGCCGGCTCGCGCCGACGCGATCGGCAAGCGCGAGGACAGCCGCCACCGTCCCGCCAGCGAGCAGCAGCGCAACCAGCCAGCCGAGCGGCGTCGCCCAATTGTCGAAACTGAAGAGAACGACGGCGTGCAGCGCCAGCACGAGATAGGCGATCGCGATCAGCCGGTGCGTCTTGTAAAACCAGCGATAGGGGAAATATCGCACCAGCGCCAGGACGAGCAGGATCACCGCCGCATAGAACGCCCATTCGCCGATCCCCTCGGCGAAGCCGCGCTGGCTGGCGAAGAAGGCCCGGACGGGCTCCTCGATCACGGTGCGCGGCGGGCGCTGGCCGCGCTCGAACAGACCGAGGCTGATGGCCCAGCCCGGCGCCTGCGACCACATCCAATGCAGGATGGACAGGACCAGCGCGCCGATGCCGAGCCACTTGTGCAGCCGGTACATCTTGTCGAGACCGCCGAACCAGCCCTCCAGCGCGCGCGGCCGCAGCGCCAGCAGCATGGCGACGCTCATGAAGACGATGGCGACGACGCCGGTCAGCTGCATCATCGAGGCGCGGAAGGGGATGAACCCGGCCGGCTGCCAGAGCGAGGGGTCGATCAGGAGATAAAGGGCGGCCGGCACCAGCGCGATCAACCAGAACGCGATCTTGATATTGCGCATCCGATCTCATTCCCATGCGAGGTCCGGAGACAACGGATCCCCGGCAAATCCCCCGCGCTCCCAGCATATCGAAATCGGCGCCGGAACGGCAGCGCGACAAAGCCGCTCCTAGCCCTTGCGCAGGCTCGCGATCGAATCCTGCAGCGTCTCGGCCGCCTTCAGGATGTGGCGGCGCATCGTCAGGCAGGCTTCGCCGAACTTCTTCTCGACGCAGAGCGCGATGATCCGGGCATGGTCCTCGCCCGAGCGGTCGAGGCGGAAATCATAGGATAGCTGCAGCCGGGTGTGGCGGTCGCTGTCCTGCAGCAGCTGCGACACGATCTTCAGCGTGCGCGGCTTTCTGGCATGGCGATAGAGCCCGAGATGGAAGGCGGTGTTCAGCTCCGCGCAGCCCGCCATGTCGCCGGCCGCCTGCAGCGCCGCATAGCGCGGGCCGATCGCCCTGAGCAGATCGAAATCCGCCTCGCTCAGATGCGGTGCGCTGGCGCGCAGCAGCCGCGGCTCCAGTTGCGCCCGGAGCTCGAACACCTCGCGGATCTCGTCAAGCGACAGCTCGGACACCACGGCGCCGCGGTGCGGCTGGATGATCACCAGCCCCTCGGCTTCGAGCTGCATCAGCGCTTCGCGGACCGGAATGCGGCTGACGTCGAACTCCTCCGCCAGCGCATCCTGCCGCAGCTGCGCGCCGGCCGCCAGGCGGCCGGAAAGGATGCGGTTGCGCATCTCGCCGGCGACGGCCGAGGCGATGGTCTTGTGCTGCAGCCCCTTGCGGGGGCGCACGCCCACGCCCGGCAGATCGAGATCGGTTGTGCCCATGATGCCTCCCCTCTTCTGATTATCGCAGCGCCGGAATCGCCACAATGGGAACGTCACGATTTTCGATTGTATAAAATCTACTTGATACGATGCCCCCGTGTCTGCTTAAAATTGGGTCGCGCCTCAATTTCCAGCAAATAAGGGGAACCAAGTGGATTTCACGCGCAGACATTTCCTGCACCTCGCCGGCGGAGCGGCGGCCGGTGCCGCCCTCCTGCCCTCGGTCACGCCCGCCTTCGCCGCCGACGGCGTGCCGAAGACGCTTCGCGTCGGCATGTCGAACCAGCTGCCCTATGCCTTCCTGGATGACGCCGGCAACCTGACCGGCCAGTCGCCCGACGTGCTGCGCGCCGCCATGCGCGACGCCGGCGTCGACAAGATCGAGGCGACGCTGACCGAGTTCGGTGCCCTGATCCCCGGCCTCGTCGCCGGCCGCTTCGACGTCATCTGCACCGGCCTGTTCGTGCGGCCGCAGCGTTGCGAGGCGATCGCCTTCGCCAATCCGGATTCGCTGAGCCGCGAGGGCCTGGTCGTCGCCGCCGGCAACCCGCACAAGCTGAAGTCGCTCGACGACGTCGCCAAGTCGGACGCGCTGAAGATCGGTTTCGTGCGCGGCTCGGTCGACGAGGCCTATGTGAAGGCCGCCGGCATTCCGGAAGCGCGCTGGGTCGTGCTGCCCGACGTGCCGACGCTGTTCGCCGCCATCAAGGGCGGCCGCGCCGATGCGGTGATCAGCTCGCTGGTCATCATCGCGGCGACGCTCGGCACCATGAAGGACCCGGCGCTCGAGCTGGTCACCGACTTCGTCGACCCGGTCGTCGACGGCAAGCCGGCGATCGACTACGCCGCGATGGGCTTCCGCAAGGCCGACACGGCCCTGCTCGCCGCCTACAATGCCGGCCTCGCCAGGATCGTCCAAAGCGGCGAGATCGTCGCGATCAACCAGAAGTGGGGCCTGCCGGCCGCGCTGAGCCCGAACGCGGAAACCCCGTCGATCGAGACGCTCTGCAAGGCCTGACGCCACCCGGCCGGG
>JAFKJZ010000631.1 GCA_017305815.1 Hyphomicrobiales bacterium | reverse complement strand
GTGATCCGATCCCCCGCCTCGCCTGAACGATCTTCGCGCCGCCGTCCGGCTTTCGGGAGGGAGCGCTTGATCGTCGGACCGACTTCCGCTTGAACGATAAAGGCGCTGCATCGGCGGCGGCTGGAGCCACTCGGCTTCCGGCGATGGGGACAGGAACGCAATGAGCATAGTCGTGCTCGGTGCCGGTGTGATCGGCGTGACGACGGCCTGGTATCTGGCCGAGGCCGGCCACCAGGTCACGGTGATCGAGAAGAACGCTTCCGCCGGGCACGGCACCAGCTACGCCAATGCGGCGCAGATCTCGCCGGCGCTGTCTTCGCCCTGGGC
This sequence comes from Hyphomicrobiales bacterium, assembly GCA_017305815.1. Lineage (GTDB taxonomy): Bacteria > Pseudomonadota > Alphaproteobacteria > Rhizobiales > Kaistiaceae > Kaistia > Kaistia nematophila. The sequence continues at coordinate 1,684 of JAFKJZ010000631.1, read as the reverse complement.
CTTTCCCGGTCTGATCGGCAAGGCGGCGTCGTGGATCTTCGCCAAGCATCCGCCGCTGATCCTGAGCCGCATGCCCGACTTCGCCATGAGCCAGTTCCTGTTCCGGATGTGGCGCGCCTCCAGCCTCGAGCAATATCTGCGCGCCAAGCGCGACATGGTCCGGCTCGCCGAATACAGCCGCGATTGCTCCGACGCGCTGCGCGCCGAGATCGGCATAAAGTATGATGGCCGGCAGAAGGGACTGATCGTCGCCTTCCGCGAGGCGAAGCAGGTCGAGGGCTACCAGCGCGACCTCGCCGTGCTCGACGAACTCGGCGTGCCGCATCGCCGCCTCGGCCGCGACGACCTGCTCGGCCTGGAGCCGAACATCGACCCGCAAAGCGGCGTCGTCGGTGGCGTGCTGCTGGAGACCGACCAGACCGGCGACTGCTTCCTGTTCACCCAGGCGCTGGCCGAGCAATGCGCCGCGCGCGGCGTGCGGTTCCTCTATGGCCGCACCGCGGACAAGCTGGTGATCGAGCGGGAGAGGGTGATCGGCGTCGCCAACGGCGGCGAGACGGTCGCGGCGGACGCCGTCGTCGTCGCGCTCGGCGTCTGGTCGAAGGGCCTGCTCGAGCCGCACGGCATCCCCGTGCCGATCTATCCGGTGAAAGGCTATTCACTGACCATCGACGCGCATTCCGACGACGTCGGACCGGTCAGCACGGTCTCGGACGAATCGCTCAAGGTCGGCCATACGAACCTGGAGAACCGCATCCGCGTCGGCGGCACGGCGGAGCTGGCCGGCTATGATTTCTCCCAGCCGGAAAAGCGCTATGAGGGGCTGATCGCCTCGCTCCGGATGCTGTTCCCGAAGGTGCCCGAGGCGGCGATCGCCTCGGCGGAACGCTGGTCCGGCCTGCGCCCGGTGACGCCGGACGGGCCGCCGCGGATCGGCCGCTGCCGCTATCCCAATCTCTATCTGAACAGCGGCCATGGCACGCTCGGTTGGACCATGGCCTGCGGCTCCGGCAAGACGTTGGCCGACCACATCTCCGGCGTCCGACCCGAGGTCGACATCGCGCCGTTTGCGCCGCGCTAGGCGGATGCCGGTGTTTCACGTGTGACGTTTTTCCGCGCGGAGCGCCCGGCGCGGCCCTGATTCGCCCTCCCTCGCCGACCGTTTGACTTTCCAGCCGGCGTGCTTATGTCTTGAAGACCATGTTGAGCCATTCGACCTTCTGCCGTTCCCTGCACCATGCGGGTCTCCTGATCGCGGGCCATTAGCCCCGGGTTCGGCGTGCGCGTTCGCCCCGAACACGGGGCTTCTGCCGGTACGACTGCTCCTGCCCAAACCTTTCCTGACAGACGGGCCGCCATGCGCATTTCGCGCGGGCTGCCGGAATCTTACCGCTCCCTGCCATCGAGCGCTGCGCGGGGAGCGAACGACCCCAACCCCCTTCCCGGGACCGCCGCTGAAGCGCGAAGCTCCCGACCCAGACTGGAGACAAGACATGACCACCCGCAGCGCCGGCCGCCTGAAGCCCCGGATCACCATTCTGGCGGCCGATCACGAGCGGCTCTCGACACTGGCGCGCGCCGCGGCCCATACGCTGCCGGATGTCGCGACCGTGCTGACCGAGGAGCTGGACCGGGCCCGGGTCGTCGCCGATGCCAGGCGCTCGCATCCCTTTGTCCGCATGAA
>JAFKJZ010000166.1 GCA_017305815.1 Hyphomicrobiales bacterium | reverse complement strand
CAGGCTTGGACGCAATCATCCATGTCTCCGATCCGCTCGATTTCACCCGCGCACTGGCGCAGGCGGCGCTGGATCGCGGCGCCGAATTGCGCAGGTTCGAAGTCGTCGATGTGCGCGCCGGCGGCGACCACGTCACCATCTGCACCTCGTTCGACACGCTGGCGCAGTATGATCGCATCGTCGTCGCGACCGGCGCCTGGTCGAAGCCGCTGGCCGCCTCGCTCGGCGACAGTGTCCCGCTCGATACGGAGCGCGGCTACAACGTCACGCTGCCCTCGGGACGGCTCGGCCTGACCCGGCCGGTGATGTTCGAGGGCGAGGGCTTCGTCACGACGCCGCTCGACACCGGCGACCGCGTCGGTGGCAGCGTCGAGTTCGCGGGGCTCGCGGCGGCGCCCAATTTCAGGCGCGTCGATGCCATTCTCGGCCGGTTGCGGCGCTTCCTGCCGGAGGCGGATCTTTCCGGCGGCACCCGCTGGATGGGGTTTCGGCCGTCGACCCCGGATTCACTGCCGGTCATCGGCCGCGCGCCGCGCGATCCTCGCATCGTCTACGCCTTCGGCCACGCCCATCATGGCCTGACCCAGGCGGCGGCGACGGCCGAACTGGTCGCCGCTCTCCTGGCCGATCGGCGGCCGGATATCGACCTCACTCCCTATTCACCCGAGCGCTTCGCCAAGAGGTTCTGAGCATGGCTCGCCATACCTTCGTCTGCATCGACGGCCACACCTGCGGCAATCCCGTCCGCGTCGTCACCGGCGGCTCGATCCCGGTGCTCAAGGGCGCCACCATGTTCGACAAGCGCCAGCATTTCCTGGCCGAGTTCGACTGGATCCGGAAGTCGCTCTGCTTCGAACCGCGCGGCCACGACATGATGTCGGGCTCGATCCTCTATCCGCCGTCGAGCGACGATTACGACGTCGCGATCCTGTTCATCGAGACCTCTGGCTGCCTGCCCATGTGCGGCCATGGCACGATCGGCACGGTGACGACGATCATCGAGCATGGGCTCGTGACGCCGAAGACGCCCGGCCTGCTCCGGCTCGAGACGCCGGCCGGCCTGGTCGAGGCGCGTTATGTCCAGAACGGTCCCTATGTCGACAGCGTGACGCTGACCAATGTTCCGTCCTTCCTGCTTGGCCGCGGCTATGAGGTCGATGTCGAGGGCATCGGCGCGCTGACCGTCGACGTCGCCTATGGCGGCAATTTCTATGCGATCGTCGAGGCGCAATCGAACTACGCCGACCTGTCCGATCTCGAACCCTCCGACATCGTGCGGCTGTCGCCGAAGCTTCGCGCCGCATTCAATGCGCGGCACCAGATCGTGCATCCGGAAAACCCGGCGCTGAACAGGCTCACGCACGTGCTCTGGACGGGCAAGCCGAAGAACCCGGGCTCATCGGCGCGCAACGCCGTCTTCTATGGCGACAAGGCGATCGACCGCTCGCCCTGCGGCACCGGCACGTCGGCGAGGGTCGCACAACTCTTCGCGACCGGCCGGCTGCAGGAGGGCGAGGCCTTCGTGCATGAGAGCATCATCGGGTCGACCTTCACCGGCCGCGTTGCCCGCCAGACCACCGTCGGCGGCAAGCCGGCGATCATTCCGACGATCGAGGGCTGGGCGCGCGTCACCGGCTACAACACCATCTTCGTCGACGACCGCGATCCGTTCTGGGCCGGTTTCCAGGTGGTGGACGGAGAGGGCTAGGCGCGGCCGGCCTGCAAAGAAGTGTGATGTCCGCGACATCGGACTCGTAGCGTGAGGGGCGCCCCTCGGCTAAAACGACAATCCCGACGCCAATCTGGATCCGCCGCCATGCGTGCCCTCGTTCTTGAAGAAAAGCTGAAGCTCTCGCTCCGCGACATCGACCTGCCGCTCGAGGTCGGTCCGCGCGACGTTCGCATCGCCATCCACACGGTCGGCGTCTGCGGCTCGGACGTGCACTATTATACCCATGGCGCGATCGGCCCGTTCATCGTCAAGGAGCCGATGGTGCTCGGCCACGAGGCCTCCGGCACGGTGCTCGAGATCGGCTCCGAGGTGAAGAACCTTAAGGTCGGCGACCGCGTCTGCATGGAGCCCGGCATTCCCGACCTGACGTCGAAGGCCTCGAAGCTCGGCATTTACAATGTCGATCCGAGCGTCACCTTCTGGGCGACGCCGCCGGTGCATGGCTGCCTGACGCCGGAAGTCGTGTTCCCCGCCGCCTTCACCTACAAGCTGCCGGACAATGTCTCGTTTGCGGAAGGGGCCATGGTCGAGCCGTTCGCCATCGGCATGCAGGCGGCGACCAAGGCCAAGATCGTCCCCGGCGACACGGCGCTGGTGATCGGCGCCGGCCCGATCGGCATCATGGCAGCGCTCGCCGCCCTCGCGGGCGGCTGCAGCCGCGTCTACATCTCCGACCTGGTGAACGAGAAGCTCGCCATCGCCGGCCAGTATGACGGCGTCATCCCGGTCAACATCCGCGAGACGGACCTGAAGGCGAAGATCGCCGAGGAGACGGAGAACTGGGGCGTCGACATCGTGTTCGAGGCCTCGGGCAGCCCGCGCGCCTATGACGGCATCTTCAACTATGTCCGTCCCGGCGGCACCATCGTCTTCGTCGGCCTGCCGGTCGAGCCGATCGCGCTCGACATCGTCTCGGCCTCGGCCAAGGAAGTGAAGATGGAGACAGTGTTCCGCTACGCCAATGTCTTCGACCGTGCCCTGGCGCTGATCGCGTCGGGCAAGGTCAACCTGGTGCCGCTGATCACTGGCACCTATGACTTCGAGCAGTCGATCGCTGCCTTCGAGCGCGCCGCCTCGGCCAACCCGAACGACGTGAAGCTGCAGATCACCCTCTGAGGCTTCGCGCCTCATCGAAGGTGTAGGCAAAAAAAAGGGCCCCGGAGCGATCCGGGGCCTTTCCTATTCCGGCTAAGGAAGGCCGGTCACATCATCCAGTAGGGCGGGATGCCGTAATAGTCGTGGACCCGCTTTTCATAGTCGCGGTCGCCCCAGGCCGGTTCGTCGCCTTCGTCATAGGCGGGGCCGCCCTCCAGCTGTTCCTTGGTCAGGCCGACGACATAGCCGCCCTGTCGCGTATCGTATTTCAGCGTATTCCACGGCAGCGGATGGTATTTCTCGCCCAGGCCGAGGAACCCGCCAAAGGACATGATCGCATAGGCGACCCGTCCGGTCTGCTTGTCGATCATGATGTCATGAATATCGCCGAGACGATCGCCGGCGGTATTGTAGACGGCGGTGCCATCAACCTTGGCGGCGCCGATCAGCGAGCTGCTAACGTGGGTATGTTCCATCGTCTTCCTCCATGATCTCGAATTGATGGAGGGTCAACGTGGTGAGCGGACTCTGGTTCCCAGAGGGATCGTCGGTTTGTGTCAGGCCGTCATGGGCTTGCGGGCGACGAGATAGATGTGCTCGCAGGCAAGAACCGTCTCGCCGGTCTGCTTGGTGACGGTGACGAGCTCGGAGACGATGCCGTGGCTGGCGCGCTTCGGATGGTCGCGCTTGTCGACGATCTTCGCCTCGACGGTGATGGTGTCGTTGATGAAGACGGGCTTCACGAACCGCACCTTGTCATAGCCATAGGACATGGCGTGCGGGTTGATCGTCGTCGCCGTCATGCCGACCGCCACCGACAGGATCAGCGTGCCATGGGCGACGCGCTGCTTGAAGTCCTGCGTCGCGCACCATTCCGCGTCCATGTGGTGCGGGAAGAAATCGCCCGTCTGGCCGGCGTGGATGACGATATCGGCCTCGGTGATCGTGCGGCCCATGGTGCGGCGGGTAAAGCCGATTTCGTAGTCTTCGAAGTACTGCTCGACGATCATGATGATCCTGCGCATCGCGGGTTGAGGAAGACCCTCACCCAACCCTCTCCCGCAAGCGGGCGAGGGCTTTTCGGCCGGCGTATCAACGGACCGCAGTGCTGGTCGATAGCGTCCCTCTCCCGCTTGCGGGAGAGGGTAGGGTGAGGGACTTGGGTCTTAGTTGACCCAGCCGCCGTCGATGATGTGCATCTGGCCGGTGGTGTAGGTCGCCGTCGCCAGGTAGATGGCGAGGTCGGCGATCTCGCTCGGCTGGCCGATGCGGCCGATCGGCTGGCGGGCGATGAAGGCGGCGCGGGCGGCCTCGTAGTCGCCCTGGTCGCGCAGGCGCTGCTGCAGCGACGGGCTCTCGACCGTGCCGGGGCAGATGCCGTTGCAGCGGATGCCCTTGGTGACGTAGTCGGCGGCGATCGACTTGGTCAGGCCGACGGTGGCCGCCTTGGTGACGCCATAGGCGAAGCGGTTCGGCACGCCCTTGATCGAGCCGGCGACGGAGCAGATGTTGACGATCGAGCCGTCCTTCTGCGCCAGCATGCCGGGCAGGGCGGCCGAGATGGTGCGCCACATCGACTTGACGTTGAGGTCGTAGGCGAAGTCGAGGTCGGCTTCCGTCGCCTGCTCCAGCGCGCCCGCATGCACGATGCCGGCGCAGTTGAACAGCACGTCGATGGTGCCGATCTCGGCGATCAGCGCCTTGACGTCGTCGTTCGACAGCACGTTCAGCTTGCGCGTGGTGATGCCGTCGACGCCGTTCAGTTCCGCCGGCGCCGTCTCGTTGAGATCGGTGGCGCAGACGGTGGCGCCTTCGGCCGCAGCCTGTTCCGCGATCGCGCGTCCGATACCCTGTGCCGCTGCCGTGACCAGCGCGACCTTGCCTGCGAGCTTGCCGCCCATTGTCGTCCGTCCCTTTGGTTCGTCTTCAGATCAGGTGGTCTGGAAATTCGATCCTTCGACCGTCTGGCGGCCGATGGCGTCGAAATCCCAGGCGATGCCGAGACCGGCCTCGGCGCTCGGAATGGCATATCCGTCCGCGATCGTCATGCCCTTTGTCGTCAGGCTGTCCAATTGCGGGATGTATTCGACCCAGCGCGCATTCGGCACGGCGGCGCAGAGCGCAACATGCAGTTCCATAAGGAAGTGCGGGCAGACGACGACGTTGAACGTCTCCGCCAGGTGCGCGACCTTGAGCCAGGGCGTGATGCCGCCGATGCGGGCGACGTCGACCTGGACGACCGAGCAGGCGCGGCGCTGCAGGTAGTCGCGGAAATGCAGGCTCGAATAGAGGCTCTCGCCGACCGCGATCGGGATCGAGGTCGATTCCGACAGGCGGATATGGCCGTCGACGTCGTCGGCGGTCAGCGGCTCCTCGAGCCAGCCGATGTCGGCCGCCTCGTAGTGGCGCGCGCGGCGGATCGCCTCGTCGACCGAGAAGGCCTGGTTGGCGTCGGTGAAGAGCTCGAAGCCGGGGCCGACGGCCTCGCGCACGGCGTTCAAGCGGGCGACGTCCTCATGGATCGGCCGGCCGACCTTCATCTTGGCGCCGCCGAAGCCGTTCGCCTTGGCGCGCAGCGTGTCCTCGATGATCGACTCGACCGGCAGATGCAGCCAGCCGCCTTCGGTGGTGTAGAGGCGGATCTTCTCCTGCGCGCCGCCGGCGAGGATATGCACCGGCAGGTCGGCCTTGCGCGCCTTCAGGTCCCAGAGCGCCGTGTCGATGGCGGCGAGCGCCAGCGAGGTGATGGCGCCGACGGAGGTGGCGTGCGTGAGGAACAGCAGGTCGCGCCAGATCTGCTCGATCATGCCGGCCTCGCGGCCGATCAGGGCAGGAGCCAGCGTCTTCTCGATCAGCGACATGATCGCCGGGCCGCCGGTGCCGATCGTGTAGCTGTAGCCGGTGCCGACCGCGCCATCGGCATCGGTGATGCGGATGATCGGCGTTTCCTGGCTGACGAAGGACTGGATCGCATCGACCCGCTTCACCTTCGGCTTCAGGTCGACCATCAGTCCTTCGACGCGAACGATCTTTGCCATTGTCTCCCCCTGAACTCTCTTTTCAGACCAGCACGCTCTTGCCCGATGCCTTGTCGAAGACATGCAGGCGCGAGAGGTCGAGATTGAAGGTCAGCTGCTCGCCCGGCTTGACGAAGCGGGGATTGAGCATCTTGCCCTGAACTTCCCTGCCGCCGAGCTCTGTGTAAAGCAAGGTTTCGGTGCCGAGCGGCTCCGGCAGCGTCACCGTGCGTTCGATCGCGGCGACCTCGCTGTCGCCGGTGAGGCCGTAGCCGACCGGCGAGAACGCCTCGGCGCGGAAGCCGACCGTGATCGCCTGGCCGTCCGTGACCTTCGCCGCGGCGGCGGCGGGCAGGGCCAGCGTCACGCCGTCGGAGAGCTTCGCCACCTTGCGGCCACCCTCGGTCACGGTGGTCGCGTCGAGCAGGTTCATCGGCGGCGAGCCGATGAAGGAGGCGACGAAGGTGTTCTTCGGCTGCTCGAACACCTCGGCCGGCGTGCCGACCTGCTCGATGTGGCCATCCTTCATGATGACGATGCGGTCGGCCAGCGTCATCGCCTCGACCTGGTCGTGCGTGACGTAGACGATGGTCGTCTTGACCTTCTGGTGCAGCTTCTTGATCTCGACGCGCATCTGGCCGCGCAGCTTGGCGTCGAGGTTGGAAAGCGGCTCGTCGAACAGGAAGACGTCCGGGTGGCGCACGATGGCGCGGCCCATGGCGACTCGCTGGCGCTGGCCGCCCGAGAGCTCGCCCGGCGTGCGCGCCAGCAGCGGCGTCAGGCCGAGGATCTCGGCGGCTTCCGCCACGCGCTGCTCGATCGTCGCCGGATCCTGCTTGGCGATCTTCAGCGAGAACCCGAGGTTCTCCTTGACCGTCATGTGCGGATAGAGCGCGTAGTTCTGGAACACCATCGAGATGTTGCGCGCGCGCGGCGGCAGGTCGTTCACGACGCGGTCGCCGATCGAGATCGTGCCGCCGGAGATGTCCTCCAGGCCGGCGATCATGCGCAGCGTGGTCGACTTGCCGCAGCCGGACGGGCCGACCAGCACGACGAACTCATTGTGGGCGATCGTCAGGTCAATGCCGTACACGACGCCGACATTGCCGTATTTCTTGACGAGCTTCTGAAGCTTGACCTCGGCCATATCAAATTATCCCTTGACGCCGCCGAAGGTGAGACCGGCGATCAGATGTTTCTGCACGATGAAGGTCAGCAGGAGCGCCGGCACGATGATGATCACGGCCATGGCGCACATGCCGGTCCAGTCGACCGTGAACTGTGCGGTGAAATCCATCAGCCCGACCGGCAGCGTCTTCGACGCCGTGGTCCGGGTGAGCTGGGAAGCGAGGGCGAACTCGTTCCAGGAGGTGAGGAAGGCGAAGATGCCGGCCGAGGCGATGCCCGACTTGGCGAGCGGGAACTCGATCTTCCAGAACGCCTGCCAGCGGGTGCAGCCGTCAACCTGGGCGGCCTCCGAGAGAGACAGCGGGATCTGCCGGAAGAAGCCGTCGATCAGCCAGATCGTGAACGGGATGTTGAGCGCCAGATAGACCAGGATGACGCCGATATCGGTGTCGATCAGGCCGACGCGGCTCCAGATCATGAAGACCGGCAGCGACAGCGAGATGCCCGGCACCGTGCGCGACAGCATCAGCCACAGGAAGGCGACGTTCTTGCCCTTGAAGCGGTAGCGGGCGAAGGCGTAGCCGCCCATCATGCCGATCAGCACGGCGAGCACGGTGCTCGTCACCGAGATGATGACCGAGTTCAGGAAGTAGCGGGCGACGGGAATGCCCTGCTGGTTCTCGGACAGGCCGAGGATCGCGCGGAAATTGTCGAGCGTCCAGCGTTCGGGGATCCAGACCGGGGGACGGGCCATCACCTCGACGTTGTCGCGGAAGGCCGTCATCACGATCCAGAGACCGGGGATGCAGATGATCGCCATGACGATGAACACGGCGAAACGGATCAGCCAGCGCTGCCAGGAGCGTTCCATATCAAGCCACCCCGCCCATGGTGCGTCGCGCGGCGGCGAGCTTGCGGAAGAAATAGACGGTGAAATAGACCGACAGCAGGATTGAGGCGTAGGACATGGCGTTGGCCATGCCCATGCGGGCGTCCTGGTAGCCGGTGCGGGCGATCAGCGTCCACAGCAGCTCCGTGCGTCCGGCCGGGCCGCCATTGGTCATGATCTTGACCATGTCATAGGCGCGCGCCACGTCGAGCGAGCGGATGGCCATGGCGATGTAGACGAAGGGCATCAGGTAGGGCAGCGTGATGTGGCGGAAGACCTGCCACGGATTGCAGCCGTCCACCTTGGCCGCCTCGATCGGATCGCGCGGCATGGCCATCAGGCCCGCCAGCAGCAGGATCGCGAAAATTGGCGTCGACATCCAGACCTCGGCCATCAGGATGGCGAGGTTGGCGGTGACGGGATTGACGAGCCAGGGGATCGTCACGTCCGACCAGCCGAGCGACTGGATGGCGTTGTTCACCAGGCCGACATTGTCGTTGAAGATGTACTTGAACTGGAAGCCGACGAGGATCGGCGAGAACATCATCGGGAACATCATGATGGTCCGGATGATGCGCTGGCCGGCGGTCAGCTTGTCGATCAGGAGAGCGATGCCGAGGCCGATCACCAGTTCCAGATTGAGCGCGACCGTCAGGAACACCACCGTGCGGCCGAAGGCCCACCAGAAGTCGACGTCGGTGAGCAGGCGCTGGTAGTTGCGCCAGCCGACCCACTGCCAGAGCGAGGCGGGCTGCACCAGGCGGTAGCCCGTGAAGCTCGTATAGAGCGAGAACAGGAGCGGCAGCGCCACCACCAGCGCGATGATGACGAAGGCCGGCATCAACAGCAGGAGAGGAGGCGAGAGCCGGCTTCGGAAGAAACGCATGGAAGGATTCCGTGAGCCGTTGAACGGGCGGGACCGCGAGGTCCGGGTCTTCTGTGCCCGCTCTCCGCTCGGGGAGTTCTGGGCGGCGGGAGCAGCCACGACGGCGCGCCCTGAAACAAAACCTCGCCCGCGAGCGGGCGAGGTTCATTTGGGTCAGTCAGGGTCTACTGGAGGACGCCGGCGTCTTCCATGATCTGCGTCGCCTTTTTGGCGGCGGTATCGAGCGCCTCCTGGGCGGTCTTCTGGCCGACGATGGCGGCCTGCAGTTCCGGCCAGATCACGTTCGACACTTCGATCCACTGGGGGATCAGCGGCGGCGTGCGGGCTTCGGCGAGGGACTTTTCCCAGACCGCGAACATCTCGGCCATGTAAGGCGTGTCGCCCTTCTTGAACTCCTCGACGACGTCGGTGAACGCCTTGGTCCGGGTCGGCAGGTTGCCGGCGCGGGCTTCGAGCATTTCCGAATCGTAGTCGGTCAGGAAGGTGATCAGGCTGGCCGCGGCTTCCTTGTTGTCGCAGGCCTGGGTGATCGAGAAGGAGTGCGAGCCGGACCAGCCGCCGCGCTTGCCGGCGGTGCCGACCGGCGACAGGGCGAAGCCGACCTTGCCGGCGACCTTGGACTTGGCCGGGTCGTTGTAGAAGGCGGCGAAGCCGGGCCAGTCGAGGTCGACGGCGAGGGTGCCGGCGGCGAAGGCCTGGCCGATGTCGTCCCAGGTATAGTTCACCGTGCCGGCCGGGACGGCCTTGGCGTTGTAGATGTCGATGAACCACTGCAGGGCGTCGACGCCGGCCTGCGAGTTGAAGATCGGCTTCCAGTTCTCGTCGAACATGTCGCCGCCATTGGCGCGCACGATCTCCATGAACCGGCCGGTCATGCCCTCGTCCTTGCCGGCGAAAGCCGTGCCGTAGAGGTTCGGCGGGCTGGCGAAGAAGATGATCTGCTGCTTCAGCTCGTCGAAGGTCTTCGGCGGAGCGAGCTCGGTGCCGAACTTCTCCTTGTACTTCGCCTTGTTGTCGGCGTTCTCGTACAGCTCTTTCTGATAGTAGAGGTTCGAGACGTCGGTGACGCGGGGCAGCTGCACGAGGCGGCCGTCGACCATCGAGGCAGCCAGCGTGCCGGGGACGTATTCGTCCAGCGTCGCCTGCGGGATCAGCGTCTTCAGGTCGACGTAGAGATCACCGTACTGCGGCGCGAAGCTGGTGTGGTTGGAGCCGACGCACCAGGTGATCGTGCCGGAAGCGATGTCCTGCTTGATCTCGCGGTCGAGCTCGAAATGGTTCTTCGACGAGACGATCTCGACCTTGGCGCCGGTCGCCTTCTCCCATTCGGGAATGCGCGTGTAGAGCTTCTCGTACTGCGTGCCGCCGACGAGCTTCACCTTCAGCGTATAGCCGGGGAAGGAGCCCCAATTGGCAGCGTCTTCAGCCGAAGCGACTGCGGTCAGCGCGCCAAGAGCCGCGCACGAAAAAAGAGCGGCCTTGATGCCGCGCATAAAATTCATGTGTCGAATTCCTCCCAGAAGGCGCCCGAACCGCTTTGGTTTGAGGCCTGTCGCATTCTCCACTACTGAATGGAGCATTCGTATATAAGCGAAATTGACTGGATCGAGTCAATGTCTAACTTGTCGGGGCCGGGCCGCTGGCCCATGGGGAGGCGAACCATGCTCGACGACGCGAACGACCGATATCGCGCACCCGCCCTCGACAAGGGGCTCGACATTCTTGAACTGCTCGCGGCCACCGACGAGAGCATGACGCAGGCCGAAATCGCCAAGGCGTTGAACCGTTCGCCGAACGAGATCTACCGCATGCTCGACCGTCTCGTGCGGCGCAGCTACGTCGCGCGCGTGCATGGCGACCGCTATGAACTGACGCTGCGGCTGTTCGCGCTCGCCCATCAGCATGCCCCCGTGCGCCGGCTCGTCAGCCAGGCGCTGCCGGTGATGCGGCAGTTCTCGCGCGATTCGGAGCAGGCCTGCCACCTCGCCATCTACGACCGCGGCCGGGTCGTCGTCGTCGCCCAGATGGATGCGCCAAGCTATTGGAGTTATTCGATTCGCGTCGGCGCGCGGGTCAGTCTCTACAACACCGGCTCCGGCCATGTTCTGCTCGCCTTCGCGACGCCCGAGGAGCGGACGATGATGGAGGCCGAGCGCGAGGAGCAGGCCGAGGACAAGGGGCGGCCGGACAATCTCGACGAGCGGCTGGCGCAGATCCGCCGGCGCGGCTTCGAATCGACGCCGAGCGCCCAGTCGCAGTCGGTCTACAACCTGTCGGTGCCCGTGCTCGGCGCCAACGACACCGCGCTGGCGGCGCTGACCTGTCCGTTCCTGCCCCGCATCGATCGGCCGAACGCGCCGAACATGCAGGAGGCCATGGATATCCTGCTCGCCGCCAGCCGCGACCTGTCGCATGTGCTGGGGCGCGGCGCCGTCGAGGCAGGATCGCCGTAGCGGGACCGGCAGGCGAGCTTGCCACGCGCCGGCTTGGCGTGAATGATGAGCCCACATATGAATGGACCGGAATCCGAGAAGTCCGGCCGGAGGAGATGCGCATGCGGATGATCGATACCCACCTGCACCTGGTCTACCAGGAGCGGTTTTCCTACCCCTGGCTTGGCGGCGCACCGAAGCTCAACCGCAATTTCACCATCGAGGACTACCTGCCGCAGGCGAAGGCCGCCGGCATCACCGACATGATCCACATGGAGGTCGACGTCGCCGAGGCGGATATCGAGCCGGAGACTGCATTCGTGACCGGCCTCGGCCAGGGCGTGATTGGCGCGATCGCCGCCTGCCGGCCGGAAAGCCCGGCGTTCGCCGCCCAACTGGAGCGCCTTGCCGCCAACCCTAAGGTCAAGGGCCTGCGCCGGATCCTGCACCAGTCGCCGGACGAACTGGGTCAGCGCCCGATCTTCGCCGACAACATCAAGCGGCTCGCCGCGCACCAGCTGACCTTCGATTTCTGTGTGCTGCCGCACCAGATCCCGATCGCGATCGCCATCGCCAAAGCGGCGCCGGACGTGCAGTTCGTCGTCGATCATTGCGGCGTCCCCAACGTCAAGGACAAGGCGTTCGAGCCCTGGCGCACGAACATGTCGGCGATCGCGGACCTGCCGAACGTCGCCGCCAAGATCTCCGGCGTCATCGCCTATGGCGACCCGGTCAACTGGACCGTGGACGACCTGCGTCCCTTCGTCGAGCACACGATCGGCGCCTTCGGCTGGGACCGCGTGGTCTGGGGCTCGGACTGGCCTGTCTGCACGCTGACGGCCGATCTCGGCCGCTGGGTCGCCGCAACGCATGAGATCATCAAGGGCGCCAGCGACGACGAGAAGGCCGGCCTGCTGCACCGCAACGCCGAGCGGATCTATCGGCTGGATTGACTTCGAGCCCTCCGCCGTCATCCCGGGTGAAGCGAAGCGTAGATCTGGGATCCATGCAGCCGCCGTCTGCCGGGGCTGCAACGGATCCCCGCTTGCGCAGGGATGACGATCGGAGAAGCTTGGCAGCCGAGCTTAAAACAACGGACAGGGGAGAAGATCACATGCAGCGCATGGGAAATGTCATCGGCCTGCAGGACGGGGCGATCGAGGAATACAAGCGCCTGCACGCCGCCGTCTGGCCGGGCGTGCTCGCCAAGATCGCCGACTGCAACATCAGGAACTATTCGATCTACCTGAAGGAGCCGGAAAACCTGCTCTTCGCCTACTTCGAATATCACGGCACCGACTTCGCCGCCGACAGCGCCAAGATGGCCGAGGATCCGACGACGCAGGAATGGTGGTCGGTCTGCATGCCGCCGCAGAAGCCGCTCGAGACCCGCAAGGAAGGCGAGTGGTGGGCCGGCATGGAGGGAGTCTTCCATATCGAGTGAGGCACGCCCGCACCCCGACCCTCTCCCGCC
>JAFKJZ010000191.1 GCA_017305815.1 Hyphomicrobiales bacterium | reverse complement strand
CCGCCAGCCGGAGGTGCATGCCGCGCTCGATCTCGAACGCCGGCACGGACTCGCCGACCTGCTCGCCAGCCGCGGCCCGGCCGGCGCCCCGGACAGGCTCGTCGTCGACGAGCTCACGCCCCATCTTGCCGTCGCCGCCGGCCCCGGCGATCCGCGCTGCAATGTCGACGCGCTGCTCGAATCGGGCTCGCTGTCCGGGCTGCTGCAAACGGCTCGGCAGAACTACGACCATGTCGTGATCGACAGCCCGGCCCTGCTGCCGACGGTCGACACGCTGTTCTGGGTCCGCCATGCCGACGACATCCTGATGGTGATCGACGCCACCACCTCGCCGCACGACATCCATGCCGGGCTGCGGGCGCTGGCGCGCGGCGGACGCGGCACCGCTCATCTCTGGCTCGCCCTCAATCGCGCCGCAGGCCGCCAGTCCGCCCGCCTCCCGCGCGGCGGGCCACCTGCCGCCACCGCAACCATTCGGAAAGAATATTCCCAATCGGCGGGGCCGGACCGAACTCCAGAGCGGGCCGCGCGTTGAATTGGTAACCCCCGCCATGCAAGATCCTGCAACTCGGCGGGTCCCCCCGGCAGAAGCGCACGAAACGCGCGCAGCGTCCAAGAGGCTATGACTATGGCAGTTTCCAAGATTGTTCCGGTGATTCTGGCGGGAGGATCGGGAACACGCCTCTGGCCGATTTCGCGCGACAGCATGCCGAAGCAATTCCTCGCCCTCGGTTCCGAGCGCACCTTCTACCAGGACACGCTGCTGCGACTGCCGCCGAAGAGCGCCGGCGGCACCGATCCGATCGTCATCACCGCCGATGCCTTCCGCTTCTTCGCCCGCCGCCAGGCGGCCGAGATCGGCGTCAACCCGACCATCATCCTTGAGCCGGCGCGACGCGATTCCGCCGCCGCGCTGATCGTCGCCGCCCGCTATGCGCAGAAGCTCTATGGCGACGACTGCCTCGTGCTGGCGCTCGCCGCCGACCATCTCGTGCCGGACGTCGCGCTGTTCCAGCAGGCCTGCCTCGATGGCGCGGCCGCCGCAGAGGAAGGCCATATCGTCACCTTCGGCATCACGCCAACCGAGCCGCGCACCAGCTATGGCTACATCAAGCCGGGCAAGCCGCTCGGCACGCCGGGCGCCTTCGCCGTCACCTCCTTCGTCGAAAAGCCCGACCGAGAGACCGCCGGGCGCTACGTTGCCGAGGGCTATCTGTGGAACTCCGGCAATTTCATCTTCCCGGCGGCGCTGATGCTGGCGGAAGCGGCGAAGTTCGAGCCCGAGATCGCCGCCGGCGCCGATAAAACGATCGCCGGCGCGCATGAAGACCTCGGCTTCATCCGTCTCGAGGAGAAGAGCTTCATCGCCATGCCGGCGAAGTCGATCGACTACGCCGTGCTGGAGCGCACCGACCGCGCCGCCGTGATCGAGGGCCGCTTCTCCTGGTCCGACATCGGCAGCTGGGACGCCGTGCGCGACAGCCGCTCCCCCGGCGAGCACGGCAACGTCACCACCGGCCCGGTCGCGCTGATCGACAGCCAGAACGCCTTCATCCATTCCGAGGGCCCGCTCGTCACCGGCATCGGCCTCGACAACATGACCGTCGTCGCCTCCGAGGACGCGATCCTGATCATGCCGTCCGACCGCGCCCAGGACGTCAAGCACCTGGTCGCCAGCCTCAAGGCGGAAAAGCGCAACGAGGCCAACGAGCACATCAAGATCCACCGCCCGTGGGGCACCTACCAGACGATCTGCCGGGGGGACCGCTTCCATGTGAAGAAGATCCGGGCGCGACGCTGTCGCTGCAGACGCATCATCACCGGGCGGAGCACTGGGTCGTGGTGCGCGGCACCGCCGAGGTGACGCTGAACGACACCGTCCGCACGGTGAACGAGAACGAGTCGATCTACCTGCCGCTCGGCGCCATCCACCGCGTCGCCAACCCCGGCAAGATCCCCCTCGAACTGATCGAGGTGCAGACGGGCTCCTATCTCGGCGAGGACGACATCGTCCGCATCGAGGACATTTACGCCCGCGTTTGAGGGCTGGCTCTTCCATTCGTCTGCTTGGTCGGGAGCGCGGCGCCGACGCCTCCCCACCCTCGCCGTCATCCCGGGCGAAGACCCGGGATCCATGCCGCCGGGTTGCCCGGAGCGCGAAACTCCCAAATTCTCGGCTGCATGGATCCCCGCCTTCGCGGGGATGACGCCAGAGCAGAGAGCACGAGCAGCGACCAAAACGGGAACACCGCACGCGTCCGCACAAGGATAACGGGCGGTTAACCCAAGCGAGCCAAGCCGGCCTCGGAGACGACTACTTCTCGAGCCGGGCAATCAAGCTCGACGTGTCCCAGCGATTGCCGCCCATGGCCTGGACGTCGCCGTAGAACTGGTCGACCAGCGCCGTCAGCGGCAGCTTCGCGCCATTGTTGCGCGCCTCGTCGAGGCAGATGCCGAGGTCCTTGCGCATCCAGTCGACGGCGAAGCCGAACTCGAACTGGCCGGCATTCATCGTCTTGTAGCGGTTCTCCATCTGCCAGGACTGCGCCGCGCCCTTCGAGATCACCTCGACCACCGCCTCGACGTCGAGGCCGGCGCGCTTGCCGAAATGCAGCGCCTCGGCCAGGCCCTGGACGATGCCGGCGATGCAGATCTGGTTCATCATCTTGGCGAGCTGGCCGGAGCCGACGGGGCCGAGCAACTGGCAGGCGCGGGCATAGCTGCGGATGACCGGTTCGACGCGGGCGAAGGGCTCGGAATCGCCGCCGCACATCACCGTCAGAACGCCGTTCTCGGCGCCCGCCTGGCCGCCCGAGACCGGCGCGTCGATGAAGGCGAAGCCGCGCTTCTCGGCTTCCGCGTGCAGTTCGCGCGCGACTTCGGCGGAAGCGGTGGTGTGATCGACGAAGACGGCGCCGGCGGCCAGTCCGGCAAAGGCGCCGTCCGCTCCGATGGTGACAGCGCGCAGGTCATTGTCGTTGCCGACGCAGGCGAACACGATGTCCTGGCCCTCCGCCGCCTCCTTCGGCGTCGCGGCGGCGCGGCCGCCGAACTCGGCGACCCACTTGGCGGACTTGGCGGCGTTGCGATTGTAGACGGTCACCTCGTGGCCCTTCGCCTGCAGATGCCGCGCCATCGGATAGCCCATCACGCCGAGGCCCAGGAACGCTACCTTCGTCATCTCGATCTCCGTCCAAATCCATCGCGCCGGCTGCGGCCGGCGACACCCGGCCAAGGCCTATCACGACGGCGGCGTCCTGACACCCCACAGCCACCAACGCCTTGCGGCGGCTCATGAAAAAAGCGGGCGCCCCAAGGGGCACCCGCTTCGATTGTCCCGGCGTTGAAGCACTCGGCCGCTCAGTGGCGCGAGCTCTTCAGGAATTCGTTCAGGCGCTGGCTGCGGCCTGCGCCAAAGATCTCCTCCGGCGTGCCCTCCTCGGCGATCCGGCCCTGCTCCATGAAGACGATGCGGCTGGAAACCTCGCGGGCGAAGCGCATCTCGTGCGTGACGATCAGCAGCGTGGCGCCGTCGTCGGCGATGCCCTTGATGGTGGTCAGCACTTCCTGCACCAGTTCCGGATCGAGCGCGGAAGTCACCTCGTCGAGCAGCACC
This sequence comes from Hyphomicrobiales bacterium, assembly GCA_017305815.1. Classification (GTDB taxonomy): domain Bacteria; phylum Pseudomonadota; class Alphaproteobacteria; order Rhizobiales; family Kaistiaceae; genus Kaistia; species Kaistia nematophila. The sequence goes on along the minus strand of JAFKJZ010000191.1, from coordinate 192 downwards.
AGCTTCGGGTTCATGGCAAGCGCGCGGGCGATCGCCACGCGTTGCTGCTGGCCGCCGGAAAGCTGGCTCGGATAGTGGTTAAGCCGGGCGCCGAGGCCGACGCGGGAGAGCCATTTCTCCGCGATGGCGAAGGCCTCGTCCTTGCCGAGCTTCTTCACCTTGCGCAGGCCCAGCATGACATTGCCGGCTGCG
>JAFKJZ010000190.1 GCA_017305815.1 Hyphomicrobiales bacterium | reverse complement strand
TCCGGAGCGGCAGCGTCTCGATACCGGTCATGATCAGGAACGAGTTCTGCGGCGAGATCGCCGGGCCGAGATCGCGCAGTCCGAGCACGCGGGTCGCGATCGCGAAGGCGAAATTGCCGAAGGTCTCGGCGAGGATGAGCCCGTTATACTCCGGCAGCGGTTGCGACAGCTTCGGGTAGCGCGCCTCGCGCGTCCAGTTGAACCGACCGCCGTCGACGATGACGCCACCCATCGAATTGCCATGGCCGCCGAGGAATTTCGTCAGCGAATGCACGACGATGTCGGCGCCGTGCTCGAACGGCTTGCAGAGATACGGCGTCGCCAGCGTGTTGTCGACGATCAGCGGCACGCCCGCGCGCTTGGCGACCGCGGCGATCGCGGCGATGTCGACGACGATGCCGCCGGGATTGGCGATCGACTCGATGAAGATCGCCTTGGTCTTCGGGGTGATCGCCCGCTCGAACGAGGCGATGTCGTCGGGATCGGCCCAGACGACATTCCAGCCGAAGCTCTTGAACGAGTGATTGAACTGGTTGATCGAGCCGCCATAGAGCTTGGTCGAGGCGATGAACTCGTCGCCCGGCTGCAGCAGCGTGTGGAACACGAGAAGCTGCGCGGCATGGCCGGAGGCGACGGCGAGCGCGGCGGTGCCGCCTTCCAGCGCCGCGACGCGCTCCTCGAGCACGGCGGTCGTCGGATTGGTGATGCGCGTATAGATGTTGCCGAAGGCCTGCAGGCCGAACAGCGACGCCGCATGGTCGACATTCTCGAAGACGAACGAGCTCGTCTGGTAGATCGGCGTTATGCGCGCGCCCGTGGTCGGGTCGGGCTGGGCGCCGGCATGGACTGCCAGCGTCGCGAAACCGGGAAGCCTGTCTTCGGACATTCTTGTCTCCTCCACTAACGTTTTTGATGGTTCCGCCGCAACGGTCCTCAACTCCACGGATAACCCGGCAGAGTTGCAAATCGCAGCCATGCATTTCGCCGGGAAGCCGCGCCCGGCGAAAATTCATCCTCCCATCGCGGCCTCGGCCGCAAAAATCCTTCAGCCGATCAGACGCGGTCGCTCGATCGCCGGGCAACGGTTCATGACGACCCGGACGCCCCTCGCCTCCAGTCGGGCCGCCTGCGCATCATTGCGGATGCCGAGTTGCAGCCACATGACCTTAGGCAGCACCGGAAGCGCCAGGATCTCGTCGACGACGCCGCCGATCGCCTCCGAATTGCGAAAGACATCGACCATGTCGATCGCAACCGGCACGTCGGCCAGGCGCGGATAGACCATGCGGCCGAACAGTTCCCGCCCGGCGATGCCGGGATTGATCGGATAGGTCTCGTAGCCCTCGCGCGTCAGGTAGCCCAACACGCCATGGCTGGCACGGGCCGGGTTCGGACTGGCGCCGATCAGGGCGATCGTCTTCGTCGCGGTCAGGATGTCGCGAAGATAGGCGTCGTCGTAGTGATCATGGTCCATGCGTCAGAGACCGGGCACAACCACGGCGGTGACCATCCACTTACCGTCGACCTTGCCGTAGCAGACGCTGGTCGCCTGGAAGCCGAGCGAAATGTCATTGGTCGAGTAGCCGATCTTGCCGGACGGCAGCGCCACGGAATACCAGTCGGCATCGCCATCCTCGCCATCGACCGAGCCCTCGACGAACGGCACGATGGTGCCGGCCGGCAGCTTCACCAGCACGGCAGAAGTCTCGGAAGGCTTTTCGTGGAACTCGGTATCTTCCGACAGGATCCAGAGATTGCCGGACGGCACGCCGGCGGCATCCGCCACGGCGATCGCCTTGTCGCGGTCGAAGATCGGCTCGGCCGGCGAGCAGATGGCGCCGCCCGCCGTCTTGGAATGGCCGATCGTTCCCGAATCGAGCGCATTGCCAAACAGGTCGACGACCAGCCCGTCGAGATCCTCGCGGCTGTAGTCGACATCGCCCGTCGCCGTCAGCGTCGCGGCCTCGTCGAGCCGCTGGTCGCCCGGATGCTTCTCCGGGTCCGGCAGCGCCGCCGGCGGGGTCGCGTCGG
>JAFKJZ010000165.1 GCA_017305815.1 Hyphomicrobiales bacterium | reverse complement strand
GCCTGGCTCGGCACCATCGTCGCCGACCTCGCCATCAACAAGCCGCTCGGCCTGTCGCCGCCCGGCATCGAGTTCAAGCGCGCCCATCTCTACGACATCAACCCGGTTGGCGTCGGCTCGATGGCCGACTGGTTCGCCTTCGAGGGCCTGGCGCCGGCGCCCGGCCATCACGGCCTCGACCTCGTCTCGCTCGGCGCGGCCAGCTCGGTCATCCTCGGCCTGATGCCGCAGATCGGCGGGCGGGTCGACATATTGCCCTTCCCGCCGGCGGCGGGGCTCGAGGGCAAGCGCTGCCGCGTCGCGACGCTCCTCGCCGGCGCCGGCTGGATCCTCGTCGGCGCGCCGAAGCTGCTGTTCGGCTCGTTCCTCGCCGTGCTGGCGCTGCGCCACGGCGTGCCGGCCGAGCATGCGGCCGAGCCGGCGCGGATGTATGTCGTCGCCTTCGGCTACGTGCTGCCCTGGCAGGACGCGGCTCTGTTCCTCACCGCCGCCTTCGTCGTCGTCTCGCAGCTGAAGATCAACGTGATGAACGCCTATGCGGGCTCACTCGCCTGGTCGAACTTCTTCTCGCGCCTGACCCACAGCCACCCCGGCCGCGTCGTCTGGCTCGTCTTCAACGTGGCGATCGCGCTGCTCCTGATGGAGCTCGGTATCTACAAGGCGCTGGAGCAGACGCTGGGGCTGTTCTCCGTCGTCGCCGTCGCCTGGCTCGGCACCATCGTCGCCGACCTCGCCATCAACAAGCCGCTCGGCCTGTCGCCGCCCGGCATCGAGTTCAAGCGCGCCCATCTCTACGACATCAACCCGGTTGGCGTCGGCTCGATGGCCGACTGGTTCGCCTTCGACCATGCTGGGACTGATCGGCGCCGTCGGCCTGTTCGGAGAGATCGCCAGGGCCTTCGCCCCCTTCATTGCGCTCGGCGTCGCGCTCGTCGCCGCTCCCGCCATCGCCTGGGCGACCGGCGGGCGCTACTATCTCGCCCGCAAGCCGCGCGCCCACTGGCACCAGATGAAGGAGATCCAGTGCACGGTCTGCGAGCATTATTTCGAGCCGGAGGACAGCGCCTATTGCCCGGCCTATTCCGGCCCGATCTGTTCGCTCTGCTGCTCGCTCGACGCCCGCTGCCACGACCTCTGCAAGCCGCACGCGCGACTGCAGGCGCAGGTGAGCGAGGCCGCCTCGACCCTGCTGCCGGCGGGGATCGCCGCGCGGATCAGCCCGCGCATCGTGCAATATGCGGGGATCCTGACCCTGTTCATGGCGGTGATCAGCCTGGTGCTGCTGCTGATCCACGTGCAGGCGACGGCCTATGGCGGGCCGCATGGCGACGTCATCCGCCAGACGCTCTGGGCGGCCTTCTTCATCCTTCTCATCGTTTCCGGCATCGCCGCCTGGTTCCTGGTGCTGGCGAATGAGAGCCGGCACGTGGCGCAGGAGGAATCGGCGCGACAGACGACGCTGCTGCTCCGCGAAATCGAGGCGCACCGGAAGACCGACGCCGAACTGCAGCGCGCCAAGGAGGCGGCCGAATCCGCCAACCAGGCCAAGAGCCGCTATCTCGTCGGCTTGAGCCACGAATTGCGCACGCCGCTCAATGCCGTATTCGGCTATGCGCAGATCCTCGAGCGCGACGATAGCATTCCCCCGGCGCGACAGAACAATATCAGCGTCATCCGCCGCAGCGCCGAGCATCTCTCCGGCCTGATCGACGGCCTGCTGGAAATCTCGCGCATCGAGACGGGCCGGCTGCGGTTGCAGCGCAACGAGATCCGGCTCGGCGATTTCCTCGACCAGGTGGTGGAGATGTTCCGTTTCCAGGCCGAGGCAAAGGGGCTGGCGTTCCGCTTCGAGCGGCCGGATAAGCTGCCCGAGATGGTGGCGACCGACGAGAAGCGACTGCGCCAGATCCTCGTCAATCTGCTCTCCAACGCCATAAAATTCACCGAGCGCGGCGGCGTGACGCTGCGCGTAGGCTATCGAAGCCAGATCGCCACGCTCTGGGTCGAGGACACCGGGCCCGGCATCGCGGCCGAGGATGTCGAGCGCATCTTCGAGCCTTTCGAGCGGGGCGCCGGGCCGCAGGTAAACGCCGTGCCGGGCACCGGCCTCGGGCTGACCATCACCAAGATGCTGGCGCAGCTGATGGGCGGCGACATCCGCCTGCGCAGCACGCCGGGCGTCGGCAGCACCTTCGAGGTGCGCGTGATGTTGGCGGCGATCGAGCGGCCGGCGCCGCCGCCGCCCGCGCGGCGCATCTTCGGCTACCAGGGAGCGCGGCGCACCATCCTCGTCGCCGACGACGACCAGGACCATCGCGAGCTGGTGCGCCAGATCCTGGAGCCGCTCGGCTTCGTCGTGCTCGCCGTGCCGGACGGCACGGCATGCCTGGCGCTGACCACCGACATCCGTCCAGACCTCTTCCTGCTCGACATCTCCATGCCCGGCATGACCGGCTTCGAACTGGCGCGGCGCCTGCGCGAAGGCGGCCATGCGGCGCCGATCGTCATGCTGTCTGCGAGCCTCGGCGAAATGCAGCCGGAGCCGGCCGAGGACGCCGCCCACGACGCGGCGCTGCCGAAGCCGTTCGACATGCGGCAGCTGCTCGACCGCATCCAGGCGCTGCTCGAGCTCGACTGGAACGACGAGCCGAACGCGCCGCCGCCGGCCGAGCCTTCCGCGCCGCTGAAGAACCCCGGCGCCGAGCATGTGCGCGAGCTTCTCGACCTCGGCCAGATCGGCTATGTCCGCGGCATCGAGGCGAAGCTCGACGAACTGGCGGCGGAAAGCGGCAACCAGCCGCTGGTCGCGGCGCTGCGGACGCATCTGCGCAATTTCGACTTCGACCTCTATCAATCGACGCTCGAGGGGGTGGGCGAGCATGACTGAGACGGCGCATGCCCGCGACATCGTCCTCGTTGTCGACGATTCGCCCGAGACGCTGAGCTTTCTCACCGAGGCGCTGGAGCGCTCGGGCGCCACCGTGCTGGTGGCGACCTCCGGCACGCGGGCGCTGGCGCTCGTCGAGCGGATCACGCCCGACATCGTGCTGATGGACGCGGTCATGCCAGGCATGGACGGCTTCGAGGCCTGCCGAAGGCTGAAGGCGAACACGGCGCTCGCGCATGTGCCCGTCATCTTCATGACCGGCCTCTCCGAGACCGAGCACATCCTCGAGGGCCTGGAGGCCGGCGGCGTCGACTACGTCACCAAGCCGATCGTGCTCGACGTGCTGCTCGCGCGCATCCGCGTCCACCTCGCCAATGCCCGCACGGCGCAGAGCGCCCGCATGGCGCTCGATACCGCCGGGCGCTACCTGCTCGCCGCCAATCGCGACGGCGAAATCCGCTGGTGCACGCCGCAGGCGGTGAAGCTGCTGGAGGCGACGCTGCCCGGCCGCGACGGCGCCATCCACCTGCCGGAGAGCGTCAAGCTCTGGCTCCGCATCTCGGCCGGCCAGCGCGGCGGCGGCGCCTCGCCCGGCCCGATCACCGTCGAGGGCGGCCGGCAGCTGCAGCTCGCCTTCGTCGGCAAGACCGGCGAGGACGAGTTCCTGTTCCGCCTGTCGAGCGATGACGACAGCGGCCAGGAGGCGCTGCTGCGCAAGCAGTTCACCGTCACCCAGCGCGAGGCGGAAGTGCTGCTCTGGATCGCGCGCGGAAAGTCGAACCGCGACATCGCCGAGATCCTGGGCCTGTCACCGCGCACGGTGAACAAGCACCTCGAGCAGGTCTACCAGAAGCTCGGCGTCGAGAACCGCGCCTCGGCCGCGATCACCGCGCTCGCGGCGCTCGGCGAGCGCTAGCGTGACTGTGATGGCTGTCACAGAGCCAGGCCATACGACGAATTTGCATTTGTTCCAAAATACTTAGCTGCACAACCAAACGACCGCGCCAGCTTTACCTCCCGCCTCCGGCCCCGTAAAATGCGGCGCCTGACAAGACCTTGGCGGAGGGAACACATGCGCGGCATTGGCGGAATCATGGGACGCGTCACGAACGTGATCTCGGGCGTGGTCCTCGGCGCGGCGCTCCTTACCGGCGGCATGAGCGCGCCGGTGCAGGCCGAGGATAGCGGCGCCCGCCGCGTCATCGTCAGCCGCGATGCCGACTATCCAGGCTTCGACCTGCAGACGCTGAAGGACGTCGACCAGAAGGCCTGCGCGAGCGCCTGCGTCGACGACCAGGCCTGCAAGGCCTTCACCTACAACACCAAGGCGAAGTGGTGCTTCCTGAAGAGCGATTTCGGCAGCCTCGCCGTCGCCCCGGGCGCCAATGCCGGCCGTGTCGTCGTCGCCAGGGCGATCGACAAGAGCACCCAGGAGACCCGCATCGAGGAGCTCGCCTTCCTCGGGCCCTCGCCCTTCGACGAGGCGAAGCGCCAGCTCGGATCGCTCTCGACGCTCTATCCGTCGAACGGCATCGGCCATGACACCATCCGCCAGGGCGCCGAGCGCGCGCGAGAGAGCGGCGACGCCAAGGAGCTGTCGCGCGACCTCGGCGCGATGCTGGCGATCGCGCCGGAGGATTCGTCGATCTGGCGCCAGTTCGCGCTGGCCCAGATGCAGCGCAATCCCAACGACTACAGCGAGCGCCAGGACGCGCTGACCGCCGCCTCCTCGGCCGCCCTCAACGCCTATCTGCGCGCCGACGGCGCGGCCGAGCAGGCGCTTTCCCTCGCCCTGCTCGGGCAGGCGCTGGAAAAGCGCGAGATGTGGAAGGCGGCGATCAAGACCTATCGCCTCAGCCTCGAATACAAGGCGGATTCGGCCATCCGCACCGCCTATGAAAAGCTGCTCGCCGAGCGCGGCTTCCGCATCGTCTCCAACACGGTCGACGCCGATGCCGCCTCGCCGCGCATGTGCGTCGTCTTCTCCGATTCGCTGCCGGTCGCCGATGCGACGCTCTCCGACTACGTGGTCGTCGAGGGCGGCAAGGGCCTCGCCATCGAGCCGCAGGACAACCAGATCTGTATCGACGGGCTGAAGCACGGCCAGCGCTACACGCTGCGCTTCCGCGCCGGCCTTCCCTCCGCCGATGGCGAGAAGCTGGCGCAGACGGCCTCCGTCTCCAGCTATATCCGTGACCGCGCCCCCTGGGTCGGCTTCGCCGGCAACGCCTATGTGCTGCCCGCCGGCCAGGGCGCCTCGATCCCGATCGACCCGATCAACACCGACCTGATCGACGCCGAGGACGGCAATTTCCTGCGCCAGCTCGACAGCTATTCGGCCAGCCAGATCGCCAGCCAGTCGGGCGTCTCTGTCTGGAAGGGCCAGATCGAGGTCGGCGCCAACAAGCTGAACGAGAACATCACCACCGCGATCCCGATCGGCGACGCGGTCAAGACGATCGAGCCGGGCGTCTACGTCATCACCGCCAAGGCGGCGACCAAGGGCTCCAACAACGATGGCGGCTACGATTCCTCGCTCGCCACGCAGTGGTTCATCGTCTCCGACCTCGGTCTGTCAGCGCTGTCCGGCAATGACGGCGTCCATGCCGTCATCCGCTCGCTCAACACGGCGCAGGCGCTCGCCGGCGTGAAGGTCAAGCTCGTCGCCACCAATGACGAGGTGCTGGGCGAAGCGACCACCAACGCCGACGGCTACGTCCATTTCGAGCCTGGCCTGGCGCGCGGCACGGGCGGCATGGCGCCCCAGTTGCTCGTCGCCCAGACCGCAGCCGGCGATTATGCCTTTCTCGACATGAAGAAGACCGCCTTCGACCTGACCGACCGCGGCGTCGACGGACGCCCCGCCCCCGGCCCGCTCGACACTTTCTTCACCTCCGAACGCGGCATCTATCGCCCCGGCGAGACGGTGCACCTGACGGCGCTGCTGCGCGACGCGCAGGCGAAGGCCGTCAACGGCCTGCCGCTGACGCTGGTCGTCGACCGCCCGGACGGCGTCGAGTTCCTGCGCACCAAGCTGACCGAAGAGGGCCAGGGCGGCTACAGCCATGACGTGGCGATCCCGGACGGCGCCCAGCGCGGCGCCTGGCGCTTCCAGCTCTATGCCGATCCCGACGGCGCGGCGCTGACGGAGATCTCGGCGCTGATCGACGATTTCGAGCCGGAGCGGATCGCCTTCGAGCTCAAGACCTCGGCCGAGCGGCTCACCTCGGGCGGCACCTTCCCGATCGAGCTCACCGCAAAGTATCTCTATGGCGCCAAGGCGATCGGCCTCGGCGTCGATGGCGACATCATCGCCACGCCGACCAGCACCAGCCCCGATTATCCCGGCTTCTCCTTCGGCCTCGCCGACGACCCGGTCGAAAGCGTCAGGGATTCCCTCGGCGCCAGCGCCATCACCGATGACGAAGGCCAGGCCAATTTCGACGCCACGGTGCCGACGCTGCCGGACACGACCCGGCTCTTCAACGCCGAGATCGTCGTGCGCGTCACCGACACCAATGGCCGCGCCGTCGAGCGCCGGATGTCGCTGCCGGCGGACGGCAGCAAGCCGCATATCGGCATCAAGCCGAACTTCGAGGGCAGCGTCTCGGAAGGCGCGACGGCCGGCTTCGAGCTGATCGCCATCGGCCCGGACGGCAAGCGCATCGACGCCAAGGGCGCGACCTGGCAGATCGAGAAGCTCGACACGAACTACCAGTGGTATCGCCGCGACGGCGCCTGGAAATACGAGGCGATCACCACGGCGACGCGCGTCGCCAACGGCACGGTCGACCTCGACGCCGCCAAGCCCGCCAGCATCGAAGGCAAGGTCGACTGGGGCCGGTTCCGCCTGACGGTGGCGCTCGCCGGCGACGCGCCGACCTCGGCCAGCACCAATTTCGACGCCGGCTGGTATGTCGACGCCAGCGTCGCCTCCGAGACGCCGGACATGCTGACCGTCTCGCTCGACCAGAAGAACTACAAGCCCGGCGACACCGCCAAGCTCAGGCTCGACCCGCGCTTCCCTGGCATCGCCCAGATCATGGTGATCGACGACCGCGTCATCGACATGAAGACGGTGGAGGTGCCGGAAGGCGGCACCACGGTCGACCTGCCGGTGACGGCGAACTGGGGTCCCGGCGCCTATGTGACGGCCACCCTGTTCCGGCCGATGGACGTCAAGGCCAAGCGGATGCCGACGCGCGCGCTCGGCCTCGCCTGGGTGCCGGTAGACCCGGCCGACCGGCGGATCGACGTCCAGCTCGACACCGAGGACCAGATTCGTCCGCGTGGCCCCCTCACCATCCCCGTCACGCTCGCCAATTTGAAGAAGGGCGAGGAAGCCTATGTCACGGTCGCGGCCGTCGATATCGGCATCCTCAACCTGACCCAGTTCAAGACGCCGGATCCGGATGGCTGGTATTTCAGCCAGCGCAGGCTCGGCATGGAGATCCGCGACCTCTACGGCCTGCTGATCGACCGCATGCAGGGCGTTCCCGGCCGTCTCCGCTCCGGCGGCGATGGCGGCGCGCCCGGCCTCAAGTCGGTGCCGCCGACCGAAAAGCTGATCGCCTTCTATTCGGGCGTGGTGAAGGTCGACGAGAACGGCAAGGCCACGATCACCTTCGACGTGCCCGACTTCAACGGCTCGGTCCGCGTCATGGCGATGGCCTGGTCGAAGGAAGGCATCGGCCATGCCGAAAAGGAAGTCATCATCCGCGATCCCGTCGTGGTGATGGGCAGCCTGCCGCGCTTCATGACCCCGGACGACCAGAGCCGCATCCTCGTCGAGATCAACAATGTCGAGGGCCCTGCCGGCGACTACCAGCTGACCGTCGACGCCCCCGGCGTGGCGATGGATCCCAGCGACGCCGACAAGCAGATCCGCCTGGAAAAGGCCGGCCGCACCACGATCGCGCTGCCGATCAAGGCGGTCGACATCGGCGACCACCAGATCACCGTCAGCCTGGCGAGCCCGGAGAACGGCCAGACATTCGACCGGACCTACATGCTGGGCATCCGCCCGGCAGGCCAGCCGGTCTCGCGCCGCTCGCTGATCTCGCTGGCTCCCGGCAACAAGCTGACCGTCGACGAATATGCCTTCGCGGAGTTCGTGCCGGGCACGACCAGCGCGACGCTCGCCATCGGCGGCTCGGCCAAGCTCGACGTGGCGGCGATCCTCGCCTCGCTCGACCGCTACCCCTATGGCTGCACCGAGCAGATCACCTCCAAGGCGATGCCGCTGCTCTACCTGAACCAGGTGGCGGCGACGATCGGCATCGCGCAGGACAGCGAGCTGCGCAAGCGGATCCAGGATTCGATCGGCAAGGTGCTCGACAACCAGTCTTCGGCCGGCTCGTTCGGCCTCTGGGGGCCGGGCTATGAGGATCTCTGGCTCGATGCCTATGTCACCGACTTCCTGACCCGCGCCAAGGCGGCCGGCTATCTGGTGCCGGAGGTGGCGTTCAACAACGCGCTCGACAACCTCTCCAACAAGGTCGGCTACGCCTCCGACTTCGACAGGGGTGGCGAGGCGATCGCCTATTCGCTCTACGTGCTCGCGCGCAACGGCAAGGCGGCGATCGGCGACCTGCGCTACTACGCGGAATCGAAGCTGAACAACTTCGCAACCCCGCTGGCGCAGGCGCAGATCGGCGCGGCGCTCGCGCTATATGGCGACAAGGCCCGTTCCGGCTCGGTGCTCAAGGTGGCGATCGACAATCTCCGCAGCGCGGTAGCCCCGCAACTGGCCGGCCGCGAGGACTATGGCTCGGCCCTGCGCGACCAGGCGGCGGTGCTAACCCTCGTCGCCGAGAGCGGCGACAAGGACGCCAACATCAAGAAGCTGGTCGACGACGTCGTCACGACGCGCGAGACCCGCCGCACTCTCTCCACCCAGGAGCAGGGCTGGATGCTGATGGCGGCCGCCGCGATGATGTCGGACCTGAAGCAGGCCGCGATCGACGTCGACGGCAACAAGGCCGAGGTGCCGCTCTACCGCAAGCTGCTCGGCTCCGACGTGTCGCCGCGGCCGCTGGTGGTCGAAAACACCAGCAAAATTCCGCTCGACGCGGCGCTGACGCTGACCGGCATCCCCGCCTCGCCGGAACCGGCCGGCGGCGAAGGCTTCACCATCACGCGCAGCTACTTCAACACCGACGGCAGCGAGGCGGACCCGACGACGGTCGGCCAGAACGACCGCCTGGTGGTGGTGCTGACGGTGACGGCGGACCAGGCCCGCTTCGGCCGCCTGATGGTGGTCGACCCGCTGCCGGCAGGCTTCGAGATCGAGAACCCCAACATCTCGCGCTCCGGCGACACCGCCTCGTATGACTGGCTGAAGGTCGAGACCAATGTCGCCCATACCGAGGCCCGCACCGACCGCTTCGTCGCGGCGGTGACCCGCTCGGCCGGTGATCCGGTCGAGTTCTCGGTCGCCTATGGCGTGCGCGCCGTGTCGCCGGGCCAGTTCGTGCACCCGGCCGCGACGGTGGAAGACATGTACGACCCCGACCGCCAGGCCCACACCGACACCGGCTCGGTCGAGATCGTCGGCCCGACGACGACGAAGTGAGCGGGCGATGCGCATGACCAAGCTCGCCGTCATCCCGGGCGAAGACCCGGGATCCATGCAGCCGAAACCTCAGGCTGAATGGATCCCTGCTTCCGCAGGGATGACGGAGAGGGTGGGAGTCGCGCGGAGCCACGAGAGGCGGCTGCGATGAACGGCAAGCCGGATACGGACTCGAATGAAAGCCCTCCCCCGCTCGCGGGCGAGGGAGACGACGCGCCGCGGCCGCCCTCGAGATGGCGGCGACGGGGGACCATTGCCGGCCTCTCGCTCGGCCTTGCCGCCTTCTTCGCCTATGCCTGGCTCGGCGGCGTGCTGGCCGAGATCGGCAGGACCCTGCCGCCGGTGCCCGATCCCGCCAAGGTGCCGACCTCGCAGATCGTCGTCGACCGCAGCGACACGCTGCTGCGACCCTACACCATCGCCGAGGGCCGCTGGCGCCTGCCGGTGACGCTTGCCGATGTCGATCCGATGTTCCTCACCATGCTCAAGGGCTATGAGGATCGGCGTTTCGACGAGCATCACGGCGTCGACTGGCGCGCGCTCGGCCGCGCCGCCGGGCAGATCCTGCGCAACGGCCATGTCGTTTCCGGCGGCTCGACGCTGACCATGCAGGTTGCGCGCCTCGTCCAGGGCGGCTCGACCCGGCAGGCCGAAAGCAAGCTGAAGCAGATCGTCCACGCGCGGGCGCTGGAGCAGAAGCTCGACAAGAACCAGATCCTGTCTCTCTACCTGGCCTTGGCACCCTATGGCGGCAATCTCGAAGGCATCCGCGCCGCGACGCTCGCCTATTTCGGCAAGGAGCCGCGCCGGCTGACCATTGCCGAGGCCGCCCTGCTCGTCGCGCTGCCGCAATCGCCCGAGGCGCGGCGGCCCGACCGCGACCCGAAGGCGGCGAAGGCTGCGCGCGACCGCGTGCTCGACCGGCTGGTGACGGCCGGCGTGCTCGACGAGGAGACCGCCGCCTCGGCCAAGACCGAGCGCATTCCGGAAGCCAGGAAGCCGTTCCCGATGCTCGCCGCCCATCTCGGCGACCAGGCGCGCAAGCGGCATCCGACCGATCCCGTCATCCGCCTCACCGTCGACGGCCGCCTGCAGGCGAAGCTGGAAGCCTTGGCCGGCATCCGCGCGGCAAAAGTCGGGGCGAAGGCGTCGGTCGCCATCCTCGTCGCCGACCAGGTCACCGGCGACATCCTCGCCTCGGTCGGTTCGGCCGGATTCATGGATGACGGCCGCAACGGCTATGTCGACATGACCGAGGCGGTGCGCTCGCCCGGCTCGACGCTGAAGCCGCTGATCTACGGCCTCGCCTTCGAGCAGGGCCTCGCCCATCCGCAAAGCCTGATCGAGGACAAGCCCTCGGCCTTCGCCGGCTATGCGCCGGTCAATTTCGACGGTTTCTATCGCGGCACGGTGACCATCCACGACGCGCTGACGCAATCGCTCAACGTGCCGGCGGTGCAGGTGCTGGACGCGGTCGGGCCGGCGCGGCTGATCGCGCGGCTGAAGCGCGCCGCCGCCAGCCCGCGCCTGCCGGACATGTCGGCGGCCGGCCTCGCGGTCGGGCTCGGCGGCGTCGGCATCTCGCTCAAGGACCTCGTCTCGGTCTATGCCGCGATCGCGCGCGGCGGCCGGCCGGTGGCGCTCCATCCCGAACCCCTGCCGGTCGTCGCCTCGGCCGATACCGCGCCGGTGCTCGAGCCGCTCGCCGCCTGGTATGTCTCGGACATCCTCGCCGACGTGCCGCCGCCCACCATCGGCGCGCGCGGCCGCATCGCCTACAAGACCGGCACCTCCTACGGCTATCGCGACGCCTGGTCGATCGGCTTCGACGGCCGCACCGTGATAGGCGTCTGGGCGGGACGCGCCGATGGCGCGCCGGTCTCCGGCCTTTCCGGCATCGGCACGGCGGCGCCGGTGCTGTTCGAGGCCTTCGACAAGCTCGGCGGCGACCGCGCGCCGCTGCCGCCCGCCCCGCGCGGCGCCCTGATCGCCTCGAACGGCGACCTGCCGGCGCCGCTGAAGCGTTTTCGCGGCAGCGACATCCTCGCCAACAAGGCGCCCGACACGCCGGAGATCGCCTTCCCGCCGGATGGCGTCCAGGTCGATCTCGGCATCCGCGCCGGCGATCCGATGCCGCTGATGATCAAGATCCGCAACGGCCAGCCGCCCTTCACCTGGTTCGCCAACGGCGTGCCAATCGCGCAGACGCCGTTCGCGCGCGCTGAAAGCTGGGCGCCGGACGGACCAGGGTTTGTTACTCTATCGGTCGTCGATTCGGCCGGGCGGTCAGACCGGGTCACGGTATTCGTGGAATAGCCCGCAAGGCGGAGCAAGGCGATTTCTCTCATCGGGCGCCACTGGAACCAGCACCGGCACTTCTACGAGTCCATCCTCGTCGCGGTCGTCGCCTATTTCCTCATCCGGCTGGTCTTCGCCGAATTCGCGCTGATCGCGGCCGGCGACATCTTCTTCGTCGTCTACCTCTTCTTCCTGTTCCGGCTGGCGGCAAAGGCCAATCTCGACACGCTGCGCCGGCGCGCACGCAGCGCGGATGAGGGCATTGTCCTCATCATGTGCCTGACGGTCGGCGCCATCGCCTTCTCGTTCTATTCGATCTTCTCGATCCTGAACGGCGCCAACACCACGGCCACCCACCTCGCCACCGCCATCATCAGCATTCCGCTCGGCTGGATCGTCTTCAACACCCTGTTCGCGTTCCACTATGCCCGGCTCTACTACGCGCCGGCCGGGACCGACAGCAATGCCGACGGCAAGGAAGACGACAAGGGCGGGCTGATCTTCCCGGACACGCCGCAGCCGGTGATCTGGGACTTCTTCTATTTCTCGTTCTGCCTCGGCGCGACCTTCCAGACCTCCGACGTGAACGTCCGCACGACGGATTTCCGGATGGTGATGATGTTCCACTCGATCGCGTCGTTCGTGTTCAACACGACGCTGCTGGCGCTCGCGATCAATCTCGGCGCCAGCGTGCTGACCTAGACTAGGTCACAGACTCATTAAGACGCATCCAGATGCGGAGCACGCTGGAACTGTCGATCATCAGGATACCGCCACCGTGGGCCTTCGAGACCGCCGTCAGAAGCCGATCCCATAAGCCGGCCTTTCGCCGCCGGTTGAAGCGGTTCACACAGGTCGTGCGCGGCCCATAACGTTCCCAAAGCAGTTAGAGGCCGATCGCTGGAACGGACCAATGAGACCTCAGCCAATAAGCCGGGCGCCCACCGAATGGCAGAGCGCCCGGCCAATCTTACTTCTGGAGTTCCACGACCACTTTCTCAAGCTCGCCCTGAAAGTCGAACGGCGCCTTGTAGTCGCTGGTTACCGCCGTGCCGGTATCCGTCCCGACGTCCTGGTTCTCGGAGAGCGAATATTTGAACGGAGTGGTCTTCGCGATAGTGCCCGAACCGACCGCCTTGCCGTCGATGGACAGAGTTATGGACCCGCTTTTTCCCATTTCCTTGCCGCCCTCATAGGCGAACTCCATTTTCAGTTCATGCTCACCCGCAGGGACGGCGCTGTCGCTTTCGACGGAATAAACCGCGACGTCGATATAATTATGGACGGCCTTTAACCGGCCGTCCTTAAGATAGAAGGCCCAGCCGCCGGTATTGCCACCTTGCGTGAAGATCATGCCATTGGCATTTTCCTTGATCTTGACTTTGGCGGTGACGCTGAAGGATTTGTTCTTCAGGTCGGGGGCGGAGGATTCCGGCAGGCCCGCTAGCACGCCCTCATAGGTGAAGCTATCACGCCCGGCTGCAAGATTCGGCTTTCCGGTGCCTTCGGCGCTGAAGCGTTCGGCACCGCGCCAGTCAAGCGGCAACGCCTTGTTCTTCGATGCCTCTGCCCACCAGAGCGCCTTCAGTTCCTCCAGCTTGTCGGGATTCTTGGCCGCAAGATCCTTGGCCTGGCTGAAATCCTCATCAAGGTTGTAGAGCTCCCATTTCGCCTTCATCGGATCGAACTCGCCGCGAACCGGGTCCCAGGGCTCGAAGGCCAGCGACGCCGCCCACCAGCCTTTGTCATACATACCGCGGTTCACGAACATCTCGAAATACTGGCTGGTGCGGACCTCTTCGGCCTTGGCATCGTCCAGCACGCTCAGGAAGCTTTTGCCCTGGATCGGGGTCTGAGCCGTCCCATTGACGCTGCGCGGCTCGGGGATATGGGCCGCGTCAAGAATGGTCGGCGCAATATCGATGACATGCAGGAACTGGGTCCGCATCTCCCCGCCCTTCCGGAAGCGGGCCGGCCATTTGACGATCATCGGGTTGCGCACGCCGCCCAGGTGGCTCGCGACCTGCTTGGTCCATTGAAACGGGGTATCGACAGCCCAGGCCCAGCCGGCAGGGAAGTGGTTGAAATGCAGTTCGGTCCCGATCTCATCGATCCGGTCGATCATGTCCTCGGTCTTCATCAGATATTGATTGAAGAAGGCATTCTCGTTCAGCGTGCCATCGAAGCCGCCCTCGGCGGAGGCACCGTTGTCGCCGACGATATAGATGATCATCGTATTGTCGGCATCGGGCAAGGTCTTGACATAGTCAAGCACGCGCCCGACCTCGTGGTCTACCTGCTCGCCATAGGCCGCGAAGACCTCCATCATGCGCGAGTACAGCCTCTTCTGGTCGGCGTTCAGGCTGTCCCAGGCCGGCAGGCTGGCGGGGCGCGGAGTCAACTCGGTATCGGCAGGAATGATCCCGCGCTCCTTCTGGCGCTTGAAGGTCTGCTCGCGATAGGCATCCCAGCCCATATCGAACTTGCCCTTGAACTTGGCGATCAACTCCTTCGGGGCCTGATGCGGGGCATGGGTCGCGGCGGGCGCGAGATAGGCGAACCAGGGCTTCTCGGGCTGGATCGCCTCGAGCCTCTTCAGCCAGTCGATCGTATGGTCGGCCAGATCGGTGCTGAGGTAATAGCCCTCCTTATCGGGAGTCCCAATAGGGGTCTGATTCTCAAAGAGATATGGGCGGATCTGGTTTGTGTCGCCTGCCATGAAGCCGTAGAAATAATCGAAGCCCAGCCCGTTCGGCCAATGGTCGAAGGGCCCGGCGGCGCTGGTCTCGTAGATCGGAGTGTTGTGGTTCTTGCCGATCCAAGCCGTGACATAGCCGTTCTGGCGCAGGATCTCGGCGAACGAGGCGGTGTCCTTGGGAATGACGCCGGTATAGCCGTCATAGCCGGTGGCAAGTTCGGTGATGACACCGGTCCCGGCCACATTGTGGTTGCGCCCCGTCAGCAGAGCGGCGCGCGTCGGCGAGCAGAGCGCGGTGGTGTGGAAGCGCGTGAAGGTCAGACCCTCTTTGGCCAGTTCGTCTAGCGCGGGCGAGGGAACGCCGCCGCCGGTAACGTCGAACTGCCAGAAACCCACATCGTCGAGCAGCACCAGCAGGACGTTCGGTGCGCCTTGGGGGGCCTTGATTGGGGCGGGAAACTCTGCCGGGTCGGCATTCAGATAGGTGGTGCCCACATTGCCGCGGAACTTCTGCTCCGCATAAGGCAGCGTGACCTGTCCATCTCGTGCAGCGAGCGGCACATCGGCGGTTTGAGCATGGGCAGAAGCTCCACAGCTTGCGGCCAGAAAAGGCAACACCAGCAGGCTACGAAATAGTTTGGACGACTTCATCAGACGCTCCTTGATCTCACAGCAGTGGATAAAGAATTTTGATCAAGTTCCTCCGAACTCTACTTGGCCTCCTTAAGTCCGCAGGCCGGCCCGGATCGGATGAAGGTGAAACGTAGGGCGGATCGCTCCGGCACCGTTCGACTTAAATCGTTTACCGACATGCATCGGGCCGTCAGCATGAGAAGACCGGAGATTGCCCGAACTGTCAATCTGGACAGGACCGACCAAGCCTCTTGCGGATCAGCTGGCTCTTTCAAGGCTTCCGAATGAAGAGGCGCTGACAAGTGAGCTGTTTCAGCTGAGTAAGGCTCCGATGATGCGGATGGCGCCGCGTTTTCCGTTGGCTCACAGGTGCCGCGTATTGACGACCGACGCTCCCGATATCAAAGCCTAGCTTTGCCTGCGGCCCGAACCATCGAACGTCACTCGGCTGTCGCGCAAGGTGCTGATCGCCTGCAGCGGCGTCAGCGCCGTCGCCGTCCTCGGCGCGCTCGTCTGGGCGCTCGATTCCAACCGTCGTGGCAACCAGTCCTAGACCGGCTTCGAGCGAGCCGCCGGTTCGGCGCCTTCCGCCGAGGCGGCAGCCGCGGCGGCCTCCTGCGCCTCTTCGCGAGCGCGCAGATAGTCCAGCCAGCGCCGCTCGATCGGCTTGGCGACGACAAGGACCAGGAAGACCAGCACCAGCGAGATGAGGACGACCGGCCAGTCGCCGAGACCGCAGGCGATGCCGAGCGCCGCCGAAACCCAGACGGTCGAGGCCGTCGTGACGCCATGCACGATCTCGCCGCGCTTGGACGGACGCAGAATGGCGCCGGCGCCGATGAAGCCGATGCCGGCGAGAACGCCCTGGATGACGCCCTGCAGCACCCGGCTCTGCGCGTCGGGATGGCCGGCGAAGGTGGCGATGTTGCCGACGCTGACCGCGACCAGCGCCGCGCCGAGCGAGACCATGGCCAGCGTGCGCATGCCGGCCGGCTTTTCCTTGGCGTCGCGGTTGATGCCGATCAACAGGCC
This sequence comes from Hyphomicrobiales bacterium, assembly GCA_017305815.1. GTDB lineage: Bacteria > Pseudomonadota > Alphaproteobacteria > Rhizobiales > Kaistiaceae > Kaistia > Kaistia nematophila. The sequence continues at coordinate 1,901 of JAFKJZ010000165.1, read as the reverse complement.
GCAAAGCACGGCCATACCGAGACGCATGGCAACGTCGAGATAGTACTCCGTCGGCACGGGGCGGCCTCCTCCGGTCGGAACGTCGAGCGAGCGGGCATAGTCGCATATCTTCGACGGCGTACCAGCCGGGCGCCCAGCCGGACGCTGCCTTCTTCCACCAAAAGCTGTGCGACTGCGCGGACCTCAGGGCCTGCCGGCGATGACGCCGAGCGAGGCTAGAAGCTCGATCATGCCTCGGGCGCCATAGGGCTTGCTCAGGATGGCGATGCGCGCATTGCCGGCCAGCGCCGGATCGAGCTCGGAGGGATCGCCGCCGCTGGCGATGATGACCGGGATTTCGGCGAGATCGGACAGGATGTCCCTGGCGAGTTCGTCGCCGGGCCGGTCCGGCAGGCCGACATCGATGATGACCGCGTCATAGGGATGATCCGGCACGGCCAGAAGGGCCGAGGCTGCGCCAGCGGAAGCGGCCTGCTCGACGGAAAATCCGAGATCCTCCAGCATTTCAGCGACAGCGGCCCGCACCAGCGGTTCGTCCTCGACCAGCAGGATCACGGGCCAGCTGTCAGCCACCGGCATCCCCTTGCGTCGGAGCCCGTTCCGGGAGGCATGCGAAACGCTGAGAAACGCCGGATCCATTCCGCCAGCTTCGCGCGTCGCATGAGCCATGGCACTGCGCGGTACAAGACATCACGACGCGGCCCTCGCCCCGGGCGGAACGGTCCGTTCGCTTCAAGCCTGGGGAAAGTTAACGCTACCACCGTCGCCCGTCGCCTCCTAGACAACGGAAAAATGTTTGCGCGCAGATGGTTAATGTCCAAACATGCAAGACCTCCAAGGAGCGTTTGCAGGAATCGATGCCCCAGTTCGGCGGCGTCCTGCCGGCACGCCGCAATCGCGTCCGGCGCCGGTGCGAAAGAGAGGCGGAAAGCGCGAGATCTGTTGCCTGCCGCCTTATTTGAGTCGAAGTGCTGGATCTTTCTCCGCGCACGCCGCGTCCCGGAGTTCCGCATGTCCTGCAGTCGCCCCCTCCTCGCCACGATCCTCGCGCTTGGCGCCAGCCTCGTCGCCGCCCTGCCGGCGACGGCGAAGTCGCATGACATCGAACTGAAGCTGCGCATCGCCGCGCCGCCGCCGGGACCCCGAGTCGTGGCGCTGACCTTCGACGCGTGTTCCGGCGCCATCGACCAGCGCATCCTGAACCTGCTGGTCGAGAACCGGATTCCGGCGACCCTGTTCGTCACCCATCGCTGGATGAAGCGGAACGCCGCCACCATGTCCACCCTGATGGCGCACCCCGAATTGTTCCAGATCGAGAACCACGGCGACCAGCATGTGCCGGCGATCACCGACATTCCAAGCCTCTACGGCGTGAAGACGGCCGGCTCGCTGGAAGCGGTGCAGAAGGAGGTCGATGGCGGCGCCTCGGCCATCCAGCAGGCGACCGGCAAGCCGCCGCGCTGGTTCCGCGGCGCGACGGCCGTCTACAGCCGCGACGCGCTCGACCAGATCCGCGCCGACGGCTACGAGGTCGCCGGCTTCTCGCTGAACGCCGACATGGGCGCGTCGCTGCCGGCCGCCACGGTCGCCAGGCGTATCGCCGCGGCGAAATCCGGCGACGTTATCATCGCCCATATCAACCAGCCGGGACATCCGGCCGGCCTCGGCGTCGTCGAGGGCATCAAGCGGCTCGCCGCCTCGGGCGCGGTGTTCGTCAAACTCGACGACGTGCAGACCCAGGCGAGCAACTGAGGCTAATCTAGGGGGCCCTCACCCCTACCCTCTCCCGCAGGCAGGAGAGGGAGCGCGCCGTCCAATCCCCGCGATCGATATGACGCCCCGCTATCGGCATGACGCCGGCCCGAAGCCCTCGCCCGCTTGCGGGAGAGGGTTGGGTGAGG
>JAFKJZ010000189.1 GCA_017305815.1 Hyphomicrobiales bacterium | reverse complement strand
GGCGGCGGCGCGCGGCAAGCGGGTGTTTCCGTCCGGCGTCGAGGAGATCGGCTTCGCGCCGGTGACGCTGACGGAGGCCGGTGCGGCCAGTCCGCTGCGCCATGTCCAGTTCGAGGATCTTGGCGTGTTCGCGCCGGCGCTTGCCGATGCAGGCTTCACCCTCACCTTTCGCGATGCCGGCGACGCGGATTTCCTGGCCGGCGACCCGCTCGCGCCCGACCTTCTGGTGGTGCTCGGCGGACCGATCGGCGTCTATGAGGACGGGACCTATCCGTTCCTGAAGGCGGAGCGCGACTTCATCGCCCGCCGCCTTGCGGCCAGGCAGCCGACGCTCGGGCTCTGCCTCGGCGCGCAGCTGATGGCGGCGGCGCTCGGCAAGCGGGTGTTTCCGTCCGGCGTCAAGGAGATCGGCTTCGCGCCGGTGACGCTGACGGAGGCCGGTGCGGCCAGTGCGCTGCGCCATCTCGAGGGCGGGCCGGTGCTGCATTGGCACGGCGACACCTATGAGCTGCCGGACGGCGCCGTGCATCTCGCCTCGACGGCTCCCTGCCCGCAGCAGGCCTTTTCGCTCGGCCCCTCCATCCTCGCCCTGCAGTTCCATCCCGAGGCAGATACCGGGCCGCGCTTCGAGCGCTGGCTGATCGGCCACGCGGCCGAGCTGGCCGGCGCCGGCATCGACATCCCGGCGCTGCGCCGCGACGCCGCCGGGCATGGTCCGGCGCTCGCGCGGCGCGCCGACGCGCTGATGCGCGAATGGCTGACGCAGGCCGGCCTCGCCGCCTGATCCCGGCGCCCTGAAAATGAAAAACCCCGGCGCGAGGCCGGGGTTTCCGTGGACCGATCCGGACGCCGGATCAGACAGCCTTCTCGTAGAGCTCCAGGACGTAGTCCCAGTTGATCAGGTTGTCGACGAACGCCTCGAGGTACTTCGGGCGGGCGTTGCGGTAGTCGATGTAATAGGAGTGCTCCCAGACGTCGACGCCGAGGATCGGGGTGGCGCCGTGGACGAGCGGGTTCTCGCCGTTCGGGGTCTTGGAGATGGCGAGCTTGCCGTCCTTGACCGCGACCCAGGCCCAGCCGGAGCCGAACTGCGTCGTGCCGGCGGCGATGAAATCGGTGCGGAACTTGTCATAGCCGCCGAGGTCGCTGTCGATCGCCGCCTGCAGCTTGGCCGGGAGCTTCTTGCCGCCGCCGTCCTTCTTCAGCCAGTTCCAGAAATGGAGGTGGTTGTAGTGCTGGCCGGCATTGTTGAAGAGGCCGGCGTTCTTGCCGTAGCTCTCCTTGACGATCTCTTCCAGGCTCTTGCCCTCGAGGCCCGAGTCCTTCAGCAGGTTGTTGCCGTTGGTGACATAGGCCTGGTGATGCTTGTCGTGATGGTACTCGAGGGTTTCCTTCGACATGAAGGGCGCGAGCGCCTCGTAGTCGTACGGCAGCGGCGGAAGTTCGAAAGCCATGGGAGACTCCTATCGACCATGTCGGTGGGGTGGGACTCGTCGGAAAAACGACGTCCCGGCGGGAAGGTTCCGAACGCAACATAGGCAGCGCCGGGTCGTCCGGCAACTCGTCTCCACCCGGATGCACAATCAAAGGTATGCGGTTTTCGATCCGGGCCGGCGGCAGCGAACCCGCGTGCGCCAACACGCTGGAAAGGCGATCATATTTGCGTGACCGCACCGCCTTCCGACTTGCCCCTGTCATCGTTCGTCGCGACAGTTGGAACGATTCCGAACACCACAACGGAGGATTGTCGATGCAATTCAAGATCATACTGGCCGGACTGGCCCTGACGCTGGGAGCCGCGGGCCTCGCCCATGGCGCCGACGACGTCATCGCCCAGCGCCAGGCGCTGATGAAGGACAATGCCGGCGCCGCCAAGACGATCTTCCAGATGGTGCAGGGAAAGACGCCGTATGACGCGGCGGCGGCCCAGGCGGCTTTCGAGAAGATCGCCGCCGACATCAAGACTTTCCCAACCCTGTTCCCGGAGGGCTCGGACCAGGGCAAGACCACCGCCTCGCCGGCGATCTGGCAGGACAAGGCCG
>JAFKJZ010000188.1 GCA_017305815.1 Hyphomicrobiales bacterium | reverse complement strand
ATTCGGCCGCGTCGACGGTGAGCGGCAGCATGCGCTCGCGCGAGGCGGCGAGCAGGCGGGTCATAGCATCGGCCGCCTCGGACGGCCGGCGGGCGAGGATCGCCGTGCGCACGGCGTCATGCAGGGCGATGTCCTCGTTCGGCTGCGCCGCGTGCTGCTGCAACAGCTCGGACGAGACGCGCAGCGCCGACTTGACGGCACTGCCGATCGTGACGAACAGGCCGTTATGCGAGGCGTTGATCACGGCGAGATGGAATCCGAGCGCCGATTCCGATGTCGCCTTGATCGGCAGCTTCTGCTCGTAGGCGGCGACGAGCTCGTGAAAATAGTGCTCGATCTTGCCGAAATCCTCGGCCGTGCCGTCGCGGGCCGCGAGAAACGAGGCGCGCGGCTCGAAGCAGAGCCGCATCTCGAAGATGTCCTCGACGATCTTCTGGTCGAACTGCGCCTGCAGGCGCCAGGCCAGCACGTCGCGGTCGAGCAGGTTCCATTCGGCAAACGGCAGCACGCGGGTACCGACCTTCGGCGAGACCTCGATCAGCCGCTTGCCGGCCAGGCTCTTCACCGCTTCGCGTATCGTCGTCCGGCTCACGCCATAGGTCTGGCAGAGCTCGCTTTCGATCGGCAACGACGTTCCGGGCAGGAATTCGCCGGAGACGATCCGGACGCCAATATGGTTGGCGACCTGCGCGCTTTTCGCGGTTTGCGATGCGGAGGCCAAGACCCCGCATCCTGCTTCGGCCGGATTCCGGGGCTCGCGCCGCCGGCGTCCCCGCCCGTCGACAGGGCTGGAAGACCGGATTGACAAACCCCGGGATCAAAATCATGATCGAGGCATATGATAATACCATTGACCACCTCTTGGGGAGGGGCTCGGTTGGGAAATCGTATGCGGGGCCGAAAACGGGGATGTCCCAGTCCGGATGTTCCAAGCTCTGCCCTGGGGTGGTCGCGCGTCTTCGACGATGAGGAAGTCGGGGTGCGCGGTGATGAGGCAGGGCGGGACGACATGCAGGACGTGTCGGCCGCCGCGGCAGTGGAGCTACTCCGCCATCGGCGGGGCGAAATGAAAGTCGCCGGAGGACGGATCTTGTTGGGAGATCCGATGGGCGGCAACAAAGCGGAGGAAACGCGATATGCGAAAGTTTATGACGAAGGCGCTCGCCACGGCGGCGCTGCTGGCGATGACGGCAGGCGCCCAGGCGAAGGAGACGGTCGTCTGGTGGGACTTCCTGTCCGGCGGCGACGGCGTCCGGATGAAGGCGCTGATCGAGGAATTCAACAAGACCAATCCGGACATCGAGATCCAGGCGACGACGCTCGAATGGGGCGTGCCGTTCTACACCAAGGTGCAGACCTCGGCCGCCGTCGGCGAAGGCCCCGACGTCATGACCTATCACCTGTCGCGCCTGCCGCTCGGCGTCGATTCCGGCGTCCTGCGCGAGATCTCCCCGGACGAGCTGAAAGCCGCCGGCATCGAGGCCGGCAACTACCAGCCGGCCAACTGGAAGGCCGCGCAGGTCGACGGCAAGCAGTATGCCGTGCCGTTCGATATCCATTCGGTCGTGCTCTACTACAACAAGGACCTGCTGAAGAAGGCCGGCCTGCTCGGCGATGACGGCCTGCCGAAGGGTCTCGACGGTCTCGAGAACTTCGACGCCGCGCTGCAGAAGCTGAAGGATGGCGGCACCGACTACGGTGTCTCGATCCACAGCGCGACCGGCGATTCGCAGTGGCGCATCTTCTATTCGTTGCTCGGCCAGCAGGGCGGCGAGTTCCTGAAGGACGGCAAGATCCTCGACGGCGATAACCTCGACAAGGCCGTCAACGCCGCTGCTGCCGTCGCCAAGTGGACGACGTCGGGCTGGGCGCCGAAGCAGGTCGATTATCCGGCCTCGGTCGCGCTCTTCACCTCGGGCAAGGCCGCGATGCACATCAACGGCGTCTGGGAAGTGCCGACGATGGTCGACCTCGCCAAGCAGGGCAAGCTCGGCTTCGAGTGGGGCGCGATCCAGCTGCCGACGCTGTTCGCGCAGCCGGCGACCTGGGCCGACTCGCACGCCTTCGCGATCCCGAACCGCAAGGGCAAGGAAATCTCGCCCGAGAAGCTCAAGGCCGTCCTCGCCGTCATCAAGTGGATGAACGAGAACAGCCTGTCCTGGGCTACCGCCAGCCACATCCCGGCCTTCGTCCCGGTTGCCGATAGCGCCGAGTTCAAGAAGATGGAGCCGAACGCGACCTACTCGACGCTCGCCAAGACCGCCGTCTTCGATCCGTCCTCGAAGATCGCCGGCGTCGCCTCGCCCGTCTATGACGCGGCCGGCAACTACCTGGTTCCCGCCATCAATGGCGAGAAGGACCCGAAGGAAGCGATGACCGAAATGCAGGAAGAGCTGCAGGGTCTCCTCGACGACTAACGCCGTCTGCAAGACCGCCCCCGGCCGGCATGCCCCGTCGCATGCCGGCCGGATCCCTCTTCCTCGGCGGAGCTTCGAGATCGCATGAGAAACCGTTACCGTGAGTATGCCTGGGCTCTCGCCTTCGTCGCTCCGTTCCTGATCGTCTATCTGGTCATCTTCATCTATCCGACGATCAAGATGATCGAGCTGACCTTTACCGATGCGCCGCTGATCGGCGACGGCAACTGGGTCGGCCTGAAGAATTACGTCAAGCTGTTCAAGGACAAGCTGTTCACGACGTCCGTGCTCAATACGGGCTATTTCGTGCTGCTGACCGTCAT
>JAFKJZ010000187.1 GCA_017305815.1 Hyphomicrobiales bacterium | reverse complement strand
GTTTTTTGTTGGCGGGCCGGACGCCGCATGACTTGGCCCGGCTGCGCCTAACCCGCTATTTGGAATGGGTTTTTCCCGATATTTCTGCGCGCCCGCTGGATCTGCGACGTGCGCGCCAAAATTGTGGGCGCTGCCCCTTCCTGTTGCAGGATGGCCACACCATATTCGGATCAGGCGGCAGGCCCAAGCTTGGCTGTCGCTGGACTGAGGTCCATATTTCAGAGCGGCCCATTCGTGCTTTCGAGGCGTTGGGACCGGGTCAGGAGGCATAGTTATGAATTTTGACAATTATTCCGAGCGCGCGCAGGGCTTCATCCAGTCGGCGCAGACGCTCGCTATGACGCGTGGCAATCAGCAGTTCACGCCCGAACATCTTCTGAAAGTTCTGCTCGACGACGAGGAAGGCCTCGCTGGCGGTCTCATCGACAGCTCCGGCGGCAATTCCCGCCAGGCGCTGGCGGCGACCGAACGCGCGCTGGAGGCCATGCCGAAGGTTTCCGGCGGTGGAGCCGGCCAGCTTTATCTGGCCCCGCCGCTTGCCAAGGTGTTCCAGCAGGCATCCGACCTCGCCAAGAAGGCGGGCGACAGCTTCGTTACCGTCGAGCGTCTTCTCCTTGCCCTGGCGCTGGAGAAGGACGCGAAGACCTCTGGCATCCTCAAGGATGCCGGCGTGACGCCGGTTGGCCTGAACCGCGCCATCGAGGCGCTGCGCCAGGGCCGAACCGCCGACACCGCCGGCGCCGAGGGCCAGTATGACGCGCTGAAGGAATATGCCCGCGATCTCACCCAGGTTGCGCGCGACGGCAAGCTCGATCCGGTCATCGGCCGGGACGATGAGATCCGCCGCGCCATCCAGGTTCTGTCGCGCCGTACCAAGAACAACCCGGTGCTGATCGGCGAACCGGGCGTCGGCAAGACCGCGATCGCGGAAGGGCTGGCGCTCCGGATTGTCAATGGCGACGTGCCGGAGAGCCTGAAGGACAAGCGCCTTTTGGCGCTCGACATGGGCGCGCTGATCGCCGGCGCCAAATATCGCGGTGAGTTCGAGGAGCGGCTGAAGGCCGTGCTCTCCGAGGTCACGGCGGCCAATGGCGGCATCATCCTGTTCATCGACGAGATGCACACGCTCGTCGGTGCGGGCAAGGCGGACGGCGCGATGGACGCGTCCAACCTGCTGAAGCCGGCACTGGCGCGTGGCGAACTGCATTGCGTCGGCGCCACCACGCTCGACGAATACCGCAAGCATGTCGAGAAGGACCCGGCGCTCGCCCGGCGGTTCCAGCCGATCTTCGTCGGCGAGCCGACGGTCGAGGACACGGTCTCGATCCTGCGCGGCATCAAGGAGAAGTATGAGCTGCACCATGGTGTGCGGATCACCGACTCCGCCCTGGTAGCCGCCGCGACGCTGTCGAACCGCTACATCACCGATCGCTTCCTGCCCGACAAGGCGATCGACCTGGTCGACGAGGCGTCGGCGCGGCTGCGCATGCAGGTTGATTCCAAGCCGGAGGCGCTCGACGAACTCGATCGCCGCATCATCCAGCTCAAGATTGAGCGCGAGGCGCTGAAGAAGGAGACCGACCAGGCTTCGAAGGACCGGCTCGAGCGGCTGGAGAAGGAACTGACGGACCTCGAGGAGGAATCGTCCGCCTTCACCCAGCGCTGGCAGGCCGAGAAGCAGAAGCTGAACGCGGCGCAGAAGCTTAAGGAACAGCTGGATCAGGCGCGCAGCGACCTCGACAAGGCGCAGCGCACCGGCGATCTCGCCAAGGCGGGCGAGCTGGCCTATGGCACGATCCCGACGCTGGAGCGTCAGTTGGTCGAGGCCGAGAAGGCGCAGACGAGCACGATGATGGAGGAGGCGGTGACGCCCGACCACATCGCGCAGATCGTGTCGCGCTGGACCGGCGTGCCGGTCGACAAGATGCTGGAAGGCGAGCGCGAGAAGCTCCTCCGCATGGAGGACGAGCTCGGTCGCCGGGTCGTGGGGCAGGGCGAGAGCGAGAAGCTCGTGCACCTGGAGGCGGAGCTCGGCAAGCGTCTGATCG
>JAFKJZ010000186.1:2511-3214 GCA_017305815.1 Hyphomicrobiales bacterium | reverse complement strand
ACCTCGTGCCCCTGACCGATGCTCTCGACAAGCGTGGGCACCGAGAATTCGGGCGTGCCCCTGAAGACGACGCGGAGGCTCATCTCGGCCTCACATCTCGTCGGGGGTGTGCGACTTGAATTCCGGCCGGACGCCGGTCTTGGCGGCCTTGACGAACTTCTTGATGACCATGTCGCGCTTCAGCCGCGACAGGTAGTCGATGAACAGCTTGCCATCGAGATGGTCGATCTCGTGCTGGACGCAGGTCGCGAGGATGTCGTCGGCCTCGATTTCCTGCAGCTTGCCGTCGCGATCGAGATAGCGGATGCGCACGGAGGCGGGGCGCTCGACCTCGGCATAGTAATCCGGGATCGACAGGCAGCCCTCCTCATAGACCGAACGTTCGTCCGACGAGGTCAGGATCTCGGGATTGATCAGGAACAGCGGCGCGGGCTTGCTGCCCTCCTCGCGGCCGGAAACGTCGATGGTGACGACGCGGCGCGGCACGCCGACCTGGATGGCGGCGAGGCCGATGCCCGGCGCCTCGTACATCGTCTCCAGCATGTCGTCCATGAAGCGCAGCAGTTCGTCGTCGATGCGCTCGACCGGCTCGCTGACGAGCCTCAGCTTCGCGTCCGGCAGGGTGATGATGTCGAGAAGAGCCATGAAAACCTCGGTTTGCGCCGCTTCAGATAAGAGATGCGGCCGGGGCGGTCAACGTGGA
>JAFKJZ010000186.1:0-2506 GCA_017305815.1 Hyphomicrobiales bacterium | reverse complement strand
CCGCCAATGTTCTTGTTTTGATCTCGTCTATCGGCCCGAATCTGCTATGAAGGAGGGATGCAGGACACCCTCTTTCTCCTCGGCGACCGGCCGATCACCGTCGCCATGCTGGTGCTGGCCGCCGCCCTCCTCGGCGTCGTGCTGCTTTTCGTCGTGCTGGTCGTGGTCTGGCGCGGCATGCGCCGTCGGGACCTGGCCGAGGCCGACCAGGCGATACTCGGCGGCGAATTCGAGCGCCGGATCGCCGATCTGGTGCGCATCCAGAGCGAGATGACCGGCCGGATGCAGACGATGGCCGAAGTCTTCGGCTCGCGGCAGTCCGAATTGCTGCAGGGGCTCTCCAGCCGCATGGACGGGCTCGGCCACCGGATCGGCCAGACCATGGTCGAATCGACCCGCCACACGCACGAGAACCTCACCCGGCTGAACGAACGCCTCGCCGTCATCGACACGGCGCAGCGCAACCTGACCGAGCTTTCCAGCCAGGTGGTCGGACTGCAGCACATCCTCGCCAACAAGCAGACGCGCGGCGCGTTCGGCCAGGCGCGGATGGAGGCGATCGTCCAGGACGGCCTGCCCCTCGGCGGCTACCAGTTCCAGGCGACACTCTCCAACGGCAACCGGCCGGATTGCGTCATCGCCTTTCCGAACGGTGCCGCCAGCCTGGTCGTCGACGCCAAGTTTCCGCTCGAGGCCTGGAACGCGATCCGCGCCGCCGAAGGACCGGACATGGCGCGCGCCGCCGAGACGCAGTTCCGCCGCGACGTCACCAAGCATCTGAAGGACATCGCCGAGCGCTATTTGATCCCCGGCGAGACGCAGGACACGGCCTTCATGTTCGTGCCGTCGGAATCGATCTTCGCCGACATCCACGAGCGCTTCGAGGATCTGGTCCAGGCGGCGCACCGGCTGCGGATCGTCATCGTCTCGCCCTCGCTCCTGATGCTGTCGATCCAGGTGATCCAGTCCGTGCTGAAGGACGCCGGCATGCGCGAGCAGGCGCATCTGATCCAGGGCGAGGTGATGAAGTTGATGGAGGATCTCGGCCGGGTGGACGAGCGCGTCCGCAAGCTGAAGACGCATTTCGACCAGGCGTCGAAAGACATCGACGACATCCTGATCTCGACCCGCAAGCTGACCGCCCGCGGCGCCAAGATCGAGGCGCTGGAGTTCGGCGACGAAGGCTCGCCGGCCTATGACCGCCAGCCGGATCTCCTGGCCGGGGAGTAGCCCATGGGCGCGATCCGGGCCGGAGCGATCTACTTCCTAATCGTCTTCGCGATCGGCTTCGTGCTCGGCTCGGCGCGGGTGCTGCTGCTCGAGCCCCGGATCGGCGCCCTGGCGGCAGTGGCGATAGAGCTTCCGGTCATGCTCGCCGCAGCCTGGATCGTCTGCGGCGGCATCCTGCGCCGCTCGCAGGTTCGCGCGCGGCGCGGCGCCGACCTCGGCATGGGAGCCGTCGCCCTGCTGTTGCTGCTGGCCGCCGAGTTCGCGCTCGGCCACTTCGGCTTCGGCCGTGATATGACCGCTCTATTCGCGGCTTATGGGACGTCGCCCGGCCTGCTCGGCCTCGCAGGCCAGATCGGCTTTGCCGCGATCCCGGCCGTCCGATGCCGATGGCTCAGTAGCCGCGGCCATCCTTGAGAAACTCGATCTCTTCCGGCGTCGAGGCGCGGCCGAGATCGGCATTTCGATGCGGGAAGCGGCCGAAGCGCCGGATCAGGTCGCGGTGCTTCTCGGCATAGCCCACAAACGACTGATAATCTTCCTTGTCCGCCTCCGGCACTTCGGCCAGCAGCGCCTCGTAGAGGCTGACGGAGAGATCCTGGTCCGCCAGTTCCTCGCTGTGTTCGAACGGAAGATAGAGGAAGACACGCTCGATCGGCGCGAAGCGCTCGACGCCGCCGGCGATCAGCCGCCGCACCGCCGCGCGGGCGCGCGCGTCATAGGCAAAGGCGCGGCCGTCATCGCGGAACAGGTTGCGCGGAAACTGGTCAAGGAAGAGGACGAAGCCGATGCCGGCCGCCGCGCCGGCGGCAGCGTCTCGAACGACCAGTCGGTATCGGCGACGGCGTCGAGGTGAGCGCCGAAACGGACCCGGCAGGCATCGTCGGTAGCGTCGCGGCGCGAAAACCAAACTTTCACCCGCTCGGCCGGCGCATCGATGCCGGCAACCAGCTCCTCGAACCAGAAGTGGTGGGCGTCGAGGAGGATGGCAGGGTCGAGCTTATCGGACGGCATCTTCAGTCTCCCCGTAGGTCGTCATTTGGCAGGCGAAGTGAAAAGAAAAGCCCTCACCCCACTCTCTCCCGCACGCGGGCGAGGGCTTTTCTGCACGGTGCGATGCAAGGCGATCGAGCCAAGCGGGCTCCGGCAGCCCCCTCTCCCGCTTGCGGGAGAGGGTTGGGGTGAGGGTAATTCTTCAGAAGGGCGTGCGGGCGCGGATGGCGGCGGCGAGCGTCCCCTCGTCGAGATAGTCCAGTTCGCCGCCGACGGGCACGCCATG
>JAFKJZ010000185.1 GCA_017305815.1 Hyphomicrobiales bacterium | reverse complement strand
CTGAGGAACGCGCCCCAGGTCGAGCAGCCGTCGACGAGCGCCGCCTGTTCGAGCTCGACCGGGATGCCACGGAATTGGTCGCGCATGATCCAGATCACGATCGGCAGCACCATCAGCGTATAGACGACGATCAGGCCGATGCGGGTGTCGAGCAGCGCCAGCTCCTTGTAGAGAACGAGGAACGGCATGGCGAGCACGACCGGCGGCAGGATCAGCTGCGACAGGAAGAAGAACGAGATGTCGCGATTGCGCCAGATCGCGAACTTGTAGTCGAAGCGCACCAGGCCGTAGGCGGCGAGCGAGCCGAGGACGACCGCCAGGAGCGAGGCGCCGATCGACATGATCGCCGAGTTCAGGAAGCGCTTCATGAACTCTTCGCGCACCGTCGAGGTGTTGAAGATCGTGTCCGGCGACAGGCCGATCGAGCGCCAGCCGCGCCAGTCGGGCGTGTAGTCGACGAAGGGGATCAGATGGCCCTGGGTGACGTCGACGGCGACCTTGAAGGAGGTCGTGATCGTCCAGTAGATCGGGAACAGCGCGATGAAGGTCCACAGCAGCAGCAGGCCGTAGATCGCCACCTTGCCGGCGATGCGCTTGGTGTTGCTGGCGAACTCGCTCGGCGGCTCGCGATAGGCCTGGTAGCGGGTGGCCATGGCGGTTTGTGCTTTCATGCTCATGCTTTCACACCCTTGGCCACTATCCGGTCACCCGCTTCATCCAGCGGCTCGAACCCCAGAGCAGCAGGGCGATGAAGATGGCGATCAGGATGAAGTAGAACTCGGCCACCATGGTGCCGTAGCCGACGTTCGAACGGTCGCGATATTCGCGGAAGATGAAGCTCGACACCGTGTCGGTCGAGCCGCCGGGGCCGCCGGAGGTCACGGTGATGACGATGTCGGCGAGCTTCAGCTGGAAGATGATGCGGATGATGACGGCGGTGATCGAGACCGGCAGCATCAGCGGGAAGATGATCTGCCAGAAGGTGCGCCAGCCATTGGCGCCGTCGACCTTGGCCGCCTCGAGGATCTCCTTCGGCAGGGCCTGCAGGCCGGCGAGGAGGAGGATCATCACGAACGGAATCCAGACCCAGGCGTCCATCGCCATGATCGAGAAGCGGGCGATCCAGGGCGAGGCGAAGAAGGCCGGGTTCTCCCAGCCGAGATGGCGGGCGAGCGTCGCGGCCGGGCCGAAGCGGTATTCCATCAGCGACTTGCCGACCATCCAGCCGACGGCGACCGGGCTCAGCATGAACGGCATCAGGAAGGCGACGCGGAAGAATTTTCGCGCGCGGATTTCGGCGTTGAGGAGCAAAGCGAGGCCGAAGGCAATCGCATACTGGACCAGCACGGCGAGGACGTAGAAGCCCATGTTGCGCAGCGCGTTCCAGAAATAACCGTCATGCATCAGCGCCCAGAAATTGGCGAGGCCGTTGAACGAGCGGCCCTCGAACGAGGCGAGGTTCCAGTCGGTGAAGGCGATGTAGAGGCCGGCGACGGTCGGGAAGATCACCACCGCGACCGTGAACAGGATCGCCGGCAGCACGAACAGGGCGCGCTTTCCCCCTTCGCCGCGGATCATCACCTGGCCGACGCCGAGCGCCACGCCCCAGGCGAGATAGGCGTAGAGGACCGGCCGCCAGTTGGCGAAACCGGATTCCGTCTGGCCGGCGGCATAGAGGCCCTGGTAGAGGGCGATGGCGCCAAGCGCGATCGTCGCCAGCGTGATCAGCCATTTTCCGGCCGTGCGGCGTCCCTCGGGAATGTCATGCGCAGCAACGAGATCCTGCGGCGCGGCCACTGTCGACGTCTGCATTGTTGTCCGCTTCGTCAAGGAGCGTCGCGATGACGCTCGCAGAAATAAACCGGCTGGCGACGCGTGCGCCGCCAGCCCTGAAGGATCCGCAGGCCAGGCCCTCGATGCGAAGGCCCGGGCAGGACCGGCCAGCCCGAAGACTGGCCGGGTTCCATTGGCTCAGAGGCCGAGCGAGGCCTTGTAGAGCTCGATCTGCTTCTCGCGGCCGATCTGGTCGGTCAGCTTCTCCCAGGCGGCGGCGATCTTGTCGGCGCCTTCCTGTC
>JAFKJZ010000164.1 GCA_017305815.1 Hyphomicrobiales bacterium | reverse complement strand
GCTCGCGACATTCCTCGCTTTGGCCCTTTCGGCCGCCCCCGCCCTCGCCGCTTCCTGCAACGACGCATCCGGCTTCCCCGCCTGGCTCGACGGTTTCCGCAAGGAAGCCGCCCAGAACGGCATTTCGGCTAAGGCGATCGGCGCGCTCGACGGACTGGCCTACGCGCCCGACGTCATCGCCAAGGATCGCGCGCAGAACGTCTTCTCGCAGAGCTTCCTCGAATTCTCCGACCGCATGGTCGCCAAGTACCGGCTGCAGAAGGGCGCGCAGCTGATCAAGCAGAACGCCAAGCTGTTCGACCGGATCGAGAAGGACTACGGCGTGCCGGCCGCGGTCCTCGTCGGCTTCTGGGGCCTCGAGACCGATTTCGGCGCCAATCTCGGCAACATGCCGACGCTGCGCTCGCTGGCGACGCTGGCCTATGACTGCCGCCGTCCGCAGCTCTTCCACGACCAGCTGATGGCGGCGCTGACGGTGATCGACCGCGGCGACCTGACGGCGGCCGAGATGAAGGGCCCCTGGGCCGGCGAACTCGGCCAGGTGCAGTTCCTGGCGACGCATTACCGCGATTTCGCCGTCGACTATGACGGCGACGGCCGCCGCGACCTGATCAAGAGCGTGCCCGACGTCCTCGCCTCCGCCGCCAACCTGCTCGTGCACGAGGGCTGGCAGCGCGACCAGCCCTGGCTGACCGAGGTGCGGCTGCCGGAGAACCTCGACTGGTCGCAGGCCGACCTGCAGATCCAGCATCCGGTCTCGACCTGGAAGAAGATGGGCGTCACCGTCGCGCCGGGCTCGAAGCTTCCCGACACCGACTACAAGGCTTCGCTGCTGCTGCCGATGGGCCGCAACGGTCCGGCTTTCCTCGCATACCAGAACTACAGGGTCTATCTCGAATGGAACCAGTCGTTCATCTATGCGACGACGGCCGCCTACTTCGCGACGAGGCTCGCCGGCGCGCCGCCGGTCGGTCGCGGCAGCGATGCCAAGCAGCTCCCCTACAAGGAAGTCATCGAGCTGCAGCGGCTGCTCGCCAAGCGCGGCCATGACGTCGGCAAGGTCGACGGCATGATCGGCGCCGGCACCCGCGCGGCAGTCAAGGCGATGCAGATCGACCTCGGCATGCCGGCCGATTCCTATCCCGACGCCGCGCTGCTGCAGCGCCTGCGCGCCGGCACCTGACAACGATCGGCCGGGCGGCGATGCCCGGCCGCCTCCAGGGACCGATGGCCGCAAGCCTCGGATTAGTCGACGATTTCCGGCGACGAGGCTTCCAGCCCCGCCCGGCGGTTGCACTTCCAAGCATTGCGCGATCCGAGGGAAGATAATCCGGCATCGCCGGAAAGCTTGGACCCTCATTCCTTCGATCGATCCGCCCCTTCCCCTATCCTGACGGCATCCTGAACTGACAGAGAGCCGTCATGTCCCGTCTGATCATTCCCGGCTGGCAGGGATCCGGTGCCGGCCACTGGCAGCGCCGCTGGCTGGATGTCGACGCCGATGCGCGCATCGTCGAGCAGGACGACTGGCATTCCCCGAAGCTGGAGGCCTGGCTTTCCCGCCTCGACGCCGCCATCCGCCGGACCCGGCAGCCGATCCTGGTGGCCCACAGCCTCGGCGCCGTGCTCGTCGCGGCCTATGCCAAGCGCTATCCGCGCAACAACATCGCCGGCGCGCTGCTGGTGGCGCCGGCCGACGTCGACAGTCTCGCCCCCGACCATCCGCTGGCCGATTTCGGCGACGTGCCGCTGTCGCGCCTGCCATTCCCTTCGATCCTGGCGCTGAGCCGCAACGACCCGTACATCTCGGTCGAACGCGGCCGGCTGTTTGCGGCGCGCTGGGGCTCCGAGCTGGTCGATCTCGGCCATGCCGGCCACGTCAACCCGGAGAGCGGGCACGGCCATTGGCCGGCGGGGTTCCGACTCGCCTCGCAGCTGGGCCGCCAGCCGATCCGCGCCGCCGCCTGATTTCCGCAACGCCATTACCCGACCGCAGAGAGCCGAGCTGATTCGGCTGCCTGCGCGCCCGCTCGCGCGGCCGATCCGGTCATCCTGCCCGGTTTCGCGAAGCGCCGGATATCAAAATGACGTCGCGGCCGGCGCGCGAATCCTATCGCGCCGGCCGCGATTGCAGCCGTTCGATGGCGGTCAAGGCCGGCGCGTTGCGTCATAATGGATAGGCACTTATACTAATTTCGGGCTCCCGTTGAGCCCGCGCGCCGCCAGGCGCGCATTGGCGTGGTCGGCCTTCTTGGCTCAATCGCAAACTCGGCGCCGCCTTCCCCCCGGGCCGCGACGCCCCATACCGAGGTGAAAAATGGCCAGCTCGAGAGCTCCGCTAGGCATAGGCGGTTGGTTGCTCGTCCTCTTTGGAATCATCGTCGCGCTCATCGGAGTTGGGCTCGCCGTTCCCGGCGTCCAGCTGATCCTGCTCGGCGGCTCCTGGTACTACGCGCTGGCCGGCATCGGCCTCTTCATCGTCGGCGTTCTCTATGTCCTGCGCCGCCCCGTCGCGGCATGGCTCTACATCGTCATCCTGCTCGCCACGCTGGCCTGGGCGCTCTGGGAGGTCGGTCTCGACTTCTGGCCGCTGGTGCCGCGCCTGGTCGCCCCGGCCGTGCTCGCCGTGATCGCGCTTTTGCTGGTGCCGGCCTTCCCGGCCCGCAGGAGCAGCTCGGCCCCGGCGCTCCTCGGCGCGCTGGCGCTGATCGTCGCGCTCGGCGCGACCGCCTTCTACGCCTTCCAGCCGCATGGCGTCGTCCGCAACGACGTCACCTCGGCCACCTCGACGCCGGCCGTTCCGCCGGCGGCGATGAGCGCCACAGAATGGCGCCACTATGGCCGCACGCCGCACGGCACGCGCTATGCGCCGATCGACCAGATCAACCGCGACAACGTCAGGGATCTGAAGGTCGCCTGGACCTTCCAGACCGGCGATCCGGCCGTCTCGGGCTCGGAAGACCAGAACACGCCGCTGCAGATCGGCGACACGCTCTACACCTGCTCGCCACACAACATCGTCCACGCGCTGAACGCCGAGACCGGCGAGGTGCGCTGGAAATTCGACCCGCAGGCGAAGTCGCCGGTCTGGCAGCGTTGCCGCGGCGTCAGCTATTATGAGCCGACGGCCGTCGCCGCAGTAGAGGCTCCGGCCCCCGCCCCGGCCGCGACCGAAACCACCCCGGCGCCGGCGGACGGCACCGAGACAGCGGCAGCTCCCGCAGCCGAAGCGCCCGCCGCGCCGGCGCCGGCTCCCGTCGCCGACAATTGCGGCGGCCGCATCGTCATGACGACGATCGACGCCCGCCTGATCCAGATCGACGCCAAGACCGGCGAGCCCTGCTCGGGCTTCGGCAACAACGGCACCGTCGACCTCAAGAACGGCATGGGCGACGTCAAGGCCGGCTTCTACTTCCAGACGTCGGCCCCGACCGTCATGCGCGACCTGATCCTGGTCGGCGGCTGGGTCTGGGACAATGTCGAGACCGGCGAGCCCTCCGGCGCCGTCCGCGCCTTCAACGCCCGCACCGGCGAACTCGCCTGGGCCTGGGATCTCGGCAATCCGAACATCACCAAGCTGCCGCCCGAGGGCGAGACCTACACGCGCGGCACGCCGAACGTCTGGTCGACGCCGAGCTATGACGAGGCGCTCGGCCTGGTCTACCTGCCGACCGGCAACGCCACGCCCGACTTCTTCGGCGCGCACCGCTCCAAGGCGGCGGAGGAATACACGGCCTCGGTCGTCGCCCTCGACATGGCGACCGGCCGCGAGCGCTGGAAGTTCCAGACCGTGCACCACGAGCTCTGGGACTATGACGTTCCCTCGCAGCCGGCGCTCTACGACCTGCCGGACGGCAAGGGCGGCACCACCCCGGCGCTGGTCCAGGTCACCAAGCGCGGCCAGATCTTCCTGCTCGACCGGCGCGACGGCAAGCCGATCGCCGAGGTGCAGGAGAAGCCGGTGCCGCAGACCGGCGGCGTAAAGGAGGACTTCCTCTCCCCGACCCAGCCCTATTCGGTCGGCATGCCCTCGATCGGCACCGAGCCCTTCACCGAGGCGCGGATGTGGGGCGCGACGCCGCTCGACCAGCTCTTCTGCCGCATCGCCTTCAAGAAGATGCGCTACGAGGGCGAGTTCACCCCGCCCGGCACCACCCGCTCGCTGATCTTCCCGGGCTACTATGGCGGCATGAACTGGGGCAGCGCCTCGATCGACGAGGCGAACGGCCTGCTCGTCGTCAACGACATCCGCATGCCGCAGTTCGTCGAGCTGCTGCAGCGCGAGGTCGCCGACAATTACGGTCCGTCGGCGGCGCATGACGGCCTCGGCACGCAGAAGGGCACGCCCTATGGCGCGCTGAAGAACGGCTTCATGTCGCCGCTCGGCGTTCCCTGCCACCAGCCGCCCTATGGCACGATCACCGGCATCGACCTGAACACCCGCCAGGTCGCCTGGCAGGTCCCGGCCGGCACGCTGGAGGATACCGGCCCGCTCGGCATGAAGACCCGCCTGCCGATCCCGATCGGCATGCCCTCGCTCGGCGGCCCGACGACGACGGCCGGCGGCCTCGTCTTCTACGCCGGCACGCAGGACTATTACCTGCGCGCGCTCGACAGCAAGACCGGCCAGGAGCTCTGGAAGGGCCGCCTGCCGGTCGGCGCCCAGGCGACGCCGATGACCTATGTGTCGCCGGAAAGCGGCCGCCATTTCGTCGTCATCTCGGCCGGCGGCGCCCGCCAGTCGCCGGACCGCGGCGACTACATCGTCGCCTACGCCCTGCCGAAGGCGAACTGAGCCGCCACACGAGGCGAACCAGACCCGAGGGAGGCCGCACCAGCGGCCTCCCTTTTTCTTTGTCCGCTTGCCGCCGGCTTTCCGCTGGGTGAGCCCATGACCGCGCGACACGGAAAACGCGCAACGAACGACCACGACCTAGTTCAAAATTAAAAACGACTTCCTTTATCGCCTAAGCCGTCATTGCCTAGTCTGAAGGCAAGGTCGGATGATCGACCGCCGCGGCGATTTCAGGATCGGCTTGCCCCGCGCCAACAACGGCTAAGCCCCAAGGGAGACGCGTCATGACAACCCGGCTCTGTTGACCGACCCCATGGTCGAGGTCGCCTGAGGGCGACGCCGCGCCCGCAGCGGCATCCTTCCAGAATCCCAGCTTCTCCCGCGCTCCCGTTCCGCGAACGGCTATCTGCGCGAACATTTCAGGACAGAACCATGTCACGCATCACCCGCCGCACCTTCGTCGCCACCGCCGCCGCGATCGGCCTGACCTTCGCCGCCGGCGCCACCGCCCGCGCCGACGAGACCAAGCTCACCATCGGCTACCAGACCGTCGTCGAGCCCTCGAAGGTCCCGCAGGCCGACGGCCTGTATGAAAAGGCCGCCAACGCCAGGATCGACTGGAAGAAATTCGATTCCGGCGCCGACGTGATCGCCGCCATCGCTTCCGGCGCCGTCGACATCGGCTATGTCGGCTCCAGCCCGCTCGCCGCCGCCGCCAGCCGCGAACTGCCGATCGAGACGATCTTCGTCGTCGGCCTGATCGGCGAATCCGAGGCGCTGGTCGTGCGCGACGGCGCCAAGATCAGCGAACCGAAGGACCTCGTCGGCAAGAAGATCGCCGTGCCCTTCGTCTCGACGACCCATTACAGCCTGCTCGCCGCGCTGAAGCACTGGAACATCGATCCGAAGTCGGTCGAGATCCTGAACCTGCGGCCGCCGGAGATCGCCGCCGCCTGGGAGCGCGGCGACATCGACGCGGCCTATGTCTGGGATCCGGCGCTCGGCAAGATCAAGGAAAACGGCAAGGTCCTGACCGACTCGGCCCAGGTCGCGACTTTCGGCGCGCCGACCTTCGACGCCTGGATCGTCCGCAAGGAATTCGCCGACGCCCATCCGGAAGCGGTCAAGGCCTTCGTCAAGGTGACCGGCCAGTCTTATGCCGACTTCCGCGCCAAGCCGGAAGCCTGGGACGCCAAGTCCGAACAGGCCGCCAAGATTGCCCGCCTGACCGGCGCCAAGGTCGAGGAAGTCCCGGCCCTGCTCAAGGGTTACCACTTCCCGCTGCTGGAAGAGCAGGCTTCGGCAGACCTGCTCGGCGGCGGCACGGTGAAGGCGATCGCCGACGCCTCGGCCTTCCTCAAGGAGCAGGGCAAGATCCCGGCCGTGCTCCCGGACTATAGCGGCTACGTCACCACCAAGTTCGTGACCGAGGCGCAAGCTTCCAACTGAGGTCGTCGCGGCGGCCGTCGGCGGCCGGCCCATGCCGCGACTACACCCGGCCCGTTCCGCGCCCCTCTGTCGCGGAACGGGCCAAACCATTTTCGGGGGGACGTCCCTTCTGCAGTCCTCTCAGGATGCACGAGGCCGACCCACGAGTTCGCCGTCATCCCGGGCTTCGGGGATGACGGCGTTGCCAGACCATCGAACGATCGCCAAGAGCGGCACGGAAGGAATTCGCCCATGCCCCATCTCGCGCTGGAAAACGTCTCGCTTCGCTATGACGGCGGCGCGCCGGTGCTTTCGAACGTCTCGCTCGACATTGCGTCCGGAGAGTTCGTCGTCATCGTCGGGCGCTCGGGCTGCGGCAAGACCTCGCTGCTCAACCTGGCCGCCGGTTTCCTGACGCCCGATGCCGGCCGCGTGCTGGTCGATGGCCGGGAGGTCGCCGGCCCCGGCGCCGAACGCGCCGTCGTCTTCCAGAACGACGCGCTGTTCCCCTGGCTCTCGACGGCGGAAAACGTCGCCTTCGCCGCCAGGCTCGCCGGCATCGGCCCGGCCGAACGGCGGCAACAGGCCGACCGGCTGCTAGACGTCGTCGGCCTCGCCGGTCTCGGCGACCGGCCGATCTGGCAGCTTTCCGGCGGCCAGCGCCAGCGCGTCGGCCTCGCTCGGGCGCTCGCGGCCGACCCCGCCTTCCTGCTGATGGACGAGCCGCTCGGCGCGCTCGACGCCATGACCCGCGAAGGCATGCAGGACTTGCTGCTCTCCGCCTGGGACGCGAGCGGCGCCGGCACGCTGCTGATCACCCATGGCGTCGAGGAAGCGCTCTACCTCGCGACCCGCATCATCGTCATGGCGCCCGGCCCCGGCCGCATCATCCGCCCCCCCGCCGTCGATTTCGGCCGCCCTCGTCTTGCCGGCGAAAGCGCCCGCTCGATCAAGGCGAGTCCCGCCTTCGTCGCGGCGCGCGAGGACCTGCTCGACAGCATCTTTGAGAGGGAAGCGGCATGAGCCTCGAACTCGCCGAAACGGTCCTCGCGCCGGCGCGAGGCGCCGAGTCCGAAGCCTCCCGGCCGCCGACGCCGCGAAAACGCCCGGTCGTCGCCCTCACGGCGGCCGCGACGCTGGTCACGCTGCTGCTGGCCTGGACGGTCGACGCCCATTTCCAGCTGGTATCGGCGCTGTTCCTGCCGTCGCCGCTCGCGGTCGGCAAGGCGTTCCTGACCGTCGCACGCGACGGCTTCGTCGACGCGACACTCTGGCAGCACCTTTCCGCCAGCCTCGCCCGCGTCTTTGCGGCCCTCGTCGGCGCGACGGCGATCGCCGTGCCGATCGGCTTCGCCATCGGCGCGAGCCGCATCGGCCGCGGCATCTTCGATCCGATCATCGAATTCCTGCGCCCGATCCCGCCGCTCGCCTACCTGCCGCTGGTCATCATCTGGTTCGGCATCGGCGAGCCGTCGAAGATCCTGATCATCGGCGTCGCCATGCTGGCACCGATCGTCATCTCGACGGCGGCGGGCGTGAAGGGCGTCGATCCCGACCGGCTGAACGCCGCCCGCTCGCTCGGCGCGACACGCGGCCAGTTGCTCCGCCATGTCGTGCTGCCGAGCGCCCTGCCCTCGATCCTGACCGGCATCCGCATCGCGCTCGGCGCGGGTTGGTCGACGCTGGTTGCGGCCGAACTGGTCGCCGCCTCGCGCGGCCTCGGCTTCATGATCCAGTCCGCGGCGCAGTTCCTGGTCACGGACGTCGTGCTGATGGGCATCCTCGTCATCGCCGCCGTCGCCTTCGCGCTGGAGGCGACGCTGCGCTGGATCGAGCGCCGCCTGGTGCCCTGGGCCGGCAAGGCCTGAGCGCCCGTTCAAGGAGGCTTAATCCCTCCCTCCCTAGACTGCCGGGAAAGAGCGGGCGTGGGGAATGGATCGTTGCAAAGCAGGCTAGGAGCAGCGCTTCGGCTCGTCGGGCTGGCGGCGGCCATCGCGGTGTCGGGCTGTTCGGCAATCGACAGCACGCCGATCAACCAGACCAGCCCAGTTGCCGGCAAGCCGTCGCCGGATGCCATGCCCGACCCGACCGATGACGGCAGCACAATCGTCGCGCTCGCCTTTTCAGGCGGCGGCACGCGCGCGGCCGCCTTCGCCTATGGCGCGCTTCTCGAACTCGACACGCTGATCATCGACGACCACCCGCGCGAGCGCAGCCTGGTCGACGACGTGCGCTCCGTCGCCGGCACTTCGGGCGGCGCCGTCATGGCGGCCTATCTCGGCTACAAGGGCAAGGACGAGTTCGTCGATTTCCGCGAACGCTTCCTCGAGCAGAACGCCGAGGCCTATATGCGGACGTCGCCCAACCCCGCCAATCTCATGACCGCCGCCATGCAGGGCGGCGCCAACGACCGTAGCAGCTTCGGCCGCTGGCTCGACGAAAGGCTGTTCGACGGCAAGACCTATGCCGCCTTCGAGAAGCCGGACCGGCCGATCGTCTGGATCACGGCGTCGGACATCTACAACAAGACGCCCTTCCTCTTTACCCAGGACACATTCTCGGCCCTCTGCAGCGACCTCGACCAGATCAAGATCGCCGATGCCGTCGCGGCCTCGGCCGCCGTGCCGGTCGTCTTCGCGCCTGTCGTACTCAACACGCCGACCAAGGGGGAATGCAACTACCGGAGGCCGGCCTGGCTGCAGAAGGCGCTCGAATCCGACAATCCCTCGATCCGCCTGCAGGCCTATGCGCGGGCGCTCGATTCCTACCAGTCGAAGGACGAGCTCAAATATGTCCGCCTGCTGGATGGCGGGCTGACGGACAATCTCGGCGTCAGCGGCCTGTCGCTGGAGCGGGCCGCCGCCGCCACGCCCTATGCGCCGCTCTCGGCCCATCAGGCCGTCCGCCTGCACAACTTCCTGTTCATCGTCACCGACGCCGGCGTCGACGGGCAATATGACTGGGGCGCCTCGCCGAAGAACCCGCATCTCGGCAAGATCCTGCGCTCGGTCGCCGATACGACGATCGCCGCCTCGACCGGACACGGCTTCGATGCCGTCGACCTGACGCTGAACGAATGGCAACAGCAGTTGATCCGCTATCGCTGCGGCCTCTCCACGGCACAGGTCCTGCGCTATCGAGGCACGCTCGTCGGCTGGAACTGCCGCGATGTCGTCGTCACCACCGAGCATCTGACTTTCCGCGACGCCGACCCGTCGCTCTACCGGCGACTGAACGACATTCCGACCCGGCTGCGCCTCGACAAGGCGCAGGTGGAGCTCGTGATCGCCGCCGGGCGCGAGGCCGTGCAGCGCAACCCCAACATCCAGAAGGTCGCGCGCGAGGCCCGCCAACGCTCGCGGATCTTCGACGCGATCGGCCCGCAGGCGCGGAACTGACGCCCGCGGCGGCGGCCACCTTGTGAGGGGCGTCATAGTCCACGTCGTCTCCCCTCGATAGGAATGCGGGCAGCTGCGCCTCGGACAGGCCCTTCGCAATCGCCACTCTGAAGCGCTATCAACGATCGACGCCAGTTTGACGCGGGCGGGATTCGAAAATCGCAGCGCGGCCACAGAGCGGTCACGCGGCCAAGCCGAGGGAGAAGACCTTGACCACATGGATCGTCCTGGCCGTGATCGTGGCGGCCGCCTTCTATGCCGTCAGCCTCTACAACAACCTCGTCGCCAAGCGGAACCTCGCCCATGAGGGCTGGAGCGGCATCGACGTGCAGCTAAAGCGCCGCGCCGACCTGATCCCTAACCTGGTCGAGACGGTGAAGGGCTATGCCGCGCACGAAAAGGGCATCTTCGAGGATGTCGCCGCCAAGCGCGCCGCGAGCATGAACGCCGGCGACGTCAAGAGCCAGGCGGCGGCCGACCAGGCGCTTTCCGGCGCGCTCGGCCGGCTGATCGCCATTTCCGAGGCCTATCCGGACCTGAAGGCCGACGCCAATTTCCGCGAGTTGCAGGCGCAACTCGCCAACATCGAGGACGAGATGCAGATGGCGCGCCGCTACTACAACGGCACGGTGCGCGACCTGAACACCGCGATCCAGACCTTCCCGAGCGTGCTGGTCGCCAACATGTTCGGCTTCCGTCCCGAGGCGTTCTACGAAATCGAGGACCGCGCCGCCGCGCAGATACCGCCCAAGGTCTCGTTCTGAGGCGCGCGCCATGCGACGCATAGCCGGTCTCGTCGTCGGTCTGCTGCTCGCGCTTTCGCCGCTGGCTTCGGCCGGCGCCGAGGAGCGCATCCTGCGCTTTGTCTCCGACGTGAACGTGCAGAAGAACGGCGATCTCGACGTGACCGAGACCATCCGCGTGCAGGCGGAAGGCAACGAGATCCGCCGCGGTATCCTGCGCGATTTCCCCACCACCTACCGCGACGACAAGGGCGGTTCGGTCGTCGTCGGCTTCGACGTCGAATCCGTCACCCGCGACGGCCGGAACGAACCTTTCGCGATCGAGCAGCTTTCGAACGGCAAGCGCATCCGCATCGGCTCGGCCGACACGCTGCTTTCGCCCGGCCCGCACGACTATGTCATCCGCTACCGCACCACGCGCCAGATCGGCTTCTTCGACGGTTTCGACGAGCTCTACTGGAACGCCACCGGCACCGGCTGGACCTTCCCGATCGACGTCGCCGAGGCGCGGATCACGCTGCCGGAGGCGGTCCCCTTCGGCAACACGGCGATCTATACCGGCCAGCAGGGCGAGCGCGGCCAGGACGCCGAGGTCGTCTCGAAGGAGCCGGGACGGATCGTCTTCCGCACCACCGCGCCTCTCCCCGCCCACAACGGCCTGACCGTCGCCGCCGCCTGGCAAAAGGGCGTCGTCGACGCGCCGAGCCAGGGCCAGCGCACGGTCTGGTGGCTTCACGACAATATAGGCGCCATCTTCGCCCTGCTCGGCGCCGTCGGCGGGCTGCTCTATCTGTTCCAGGCCTGGCGCAAGGCCGGCCGCGACCCGAAGCCCGGCCCCGTCATTCCGCTGTTCACGCCGCCGGAGGGCCTTTCGGCCGCCGCGACGCGCTATGTCTCCGAAATGGGCTTCGACGACCGCGCCTTCACGGCGGCGATCCTCGATCTCGGCGTCAAGGGCCAATTGAAGATCGCCGACAGCGGCAAGACCCTGGTGGTGAGCCGCACGCCGGGCGGCAAGCCGATCGCGGCGCCGGAGACGGCGGCGGCGCAGGCGCTCTTCCGCAGCCGCGGCGAGATCTCGCTGGTGCAATCGAACCACGCGACGCTTTCGAACGCCAAGGCGACGCTGGCGAAGGGCCTCGCCAAGGCCTATTCCGGCACCGTGTTCAACATGAACAGCGGCTGGCTGACGGGCGGCGTGCTGATCACGCTGGCCGCTTATGTCCTGGCCGCGATCGGCCTGGTCATCGCCATGGGCGAGAACGGCATGGTCGCCGCCTTTAGCCTGGTGTTCCTGTCGGTCCCCTCGATCGTCGTCGGCCTGACGCTGCGCTCGCTGCGCGGCAGCCCCTGGTACAAGCGGATCTTCGCCCTGCTCTTCACCGGCATCTTCGCGCTCGCCTTCGGCGGCGCCGGGCTCGGCGTCTTCCTGAGCGCCGTGCGCGGCCCGCTCGACCTCGCCGTGCTGGTGCTGCCCTTCGCGCTGCTGCCGATGCTGGCCTCCGCCTTCTCGTGGATGCGTTCGCCGACGCCGGAGGGCCAGAAGCTGCGAGACGCCATCGCCGGCTTCCGTCAGTATCTCGGCATCGCCGAGGAACATCGGCTGGAGATGCTGCATCCGCCGGAGAAGACGCCGGAGCTGTTCGAGCGCTATCTGCCCTATGCGGTGGCGCTCGACGTCGAGAATGCCTGGGCGAAGAAATTCGCCGGCGTGCTGGCGGCCGCCGGCGCCACGGCCGCGGTTTCAAGCTGGTATCTCGCCAGCAACAACCGCAGCGCCACCGACCTTGTCGACCGCCTTGGCTCCGGCCTGTCGCAGACGGTCGCCTCCGCCTCGACCGCCCCGGGCTCAAGCTCGGGCTCCGGCGGCTTCAGCGGCAGCAGTGGCGGCGGTTCATCGGGTGGCGGCGGCGGCGGAGGCGGCGGTTCCGGCTGGTAAAGGAACCGGTTCGGAGAAAAATCGACGCCCCCTGTCGAAAGCGGTATCGCCCGTTCGTCGCTCTTGCATAGCGCATCGTTTCGGGAGGGACCGAACCATGGACACACCGGCACTCAGAACCACAGCCATCCTCATCGCCCGGCTGATCTTCGGCGGCGTCTTCGTGATGGCCGCCACGTTCAAGTTCGTCGACATCAATGCGACCGCCGGCTACATCGCCTCGGCGGGCTTCCCGTTCCCGCTGTTCCTCGCCTGGGTCGCCGCGATCTTCGAGACGGTGCTGGCCCTGGCCCTGCTGACCGGGGCGTTCTTCTCGGAGGCGGCCCTGCTGGCGGCGGCCTACATCCTCTTCCTGGCGCTCGCCTTCCATGGCCCGTCGCACTGGAGCGGCAACCAGGTCGACTTCGGCTTCTTCGTCGACCACTTCACCTTCATCGCCGGCCTGCTCTTCGCCGCCGTGCAAGGGCCAGGCGACCGGATGGCGCTGCGGAGTTCGCTTTTCGGAAGGGCAACGACTTCCGTCATCTCGCGCTAGACGAGAGGTCGCAGTGGCTCCGAAAAGCCGCCATGTACAGCCCTCGGCTTCCAACATCCTGAGGAGGCTTGCGTGAGCAAGCCGTCTCGAAGGACGCACGGCTTCAGGGTAGCTTTGACGGCACGGACGCTTTGCGTGCTTCGAGACGGCCCCTTGGGCCTCCTCAGCATGTTGGGGTCGGAGTTCCGCGAACCGCTCCATGAACGGATAGAACGTCAGCTTGGGAAACGGACGTTCGAGCTCTGAACG
>JAFKJZ010000694.1 GCA_017305815.1 Hyphomicrobiales bacterium | reverse complement strand
TGTGCCACGACATCGATGCGCTCGGGCGGATCGAACAGGCTGAGCGGCCGCAAGGGCGGCTCGCCCACCTCCGGCGCTTCCTCCCACTGGGCGGTGTTGGCGCCCATGGTGAAGACCGGCACCCGCCGCGCCCGCTGCTCCGGAATATGCGTATCGGCGGGCACGAAACCCTGCACCCGTTCCGGCCCAAAGCGTGCGCCGAGCCGGTCGATGAGATCGGCGACCACCTCGTCGTCGAGCGCATGGCCGTCGAGGCTCGCCTGCACCGCCCCGAAAGGCTCGGTGCGAAAGGCGCCGAGCCGGATCAGGTCGAAGCCGAAGCCGGCATCGAGCGGATCGGACAGCGCATCGAGTTTCTCGTGAAACAGTCGCGCGATCGCCTTCGGCGCCCGGTTCGGACGGGCGGTCGCGACCTCGATCCGCCGCACGACGCCATCGACGCGATAGAAGCTCGCCTCGAAGCTGCGGCCGCCCTCGCCCCGCGCCTCCAGCAGCGAGGCGACATCGACGGCGAGGCGGGCAAGCGTCGCCTCGATATCGTCGGCATGGGCGATCGGCTGGAAGAAGATGCGCTCGGCCAGCGCCACCGGCACCGGCCGGCGCGGCGAGATCGGATGCTCGGCGATGCCGGCGAGCCGTTCCAGTCGCTCGACGCAATCGGCGCCGAAGCGGGCGGCAAGCGGCGCGCGCGGCCGGTCGATCAGGTCGGCGACCGTCTTCAGGCCGGCGCGGGCCAGCGCCTGCAGCCGCGCCGGGTCTAGCCCGAGCGCGGTGATCGGCAGGGGCCGCACGGCCTCGGCCTCGCGGCCGGGCGGAATGACCACGCGCGCTTCCGAGCGGGCGAGCGCCCGCGCCGTGGCCGGCGCCCCGGCGATCGCGCCAAGCGCGGTCAACCCCAACCCGGAGAGCCGCGTCAGCAGGTCGTCGAGCAGCGCCGCCTCGCCCCTGAAGAGATGGGCGACGCCGGTGATGTCGAGCATCAGCCCGCGCTCGCCATGGCGGGCGACCAGCGGCGTGTAGCGATCGCACCAGTCGGCGATCCGCTCGACCAGATCGTCATCGGCCACCGGATCGTGCTCGGCGACCACCAGGCCGGAGACGCGCGCCCGCGCCTCGGCCAGCGTCAGGCCGGGGGCAAGCCCCTGCCGCAACGCCGCCGGGTCGGGGGCCGCGAGGGCGAGCGCGCCCTTCACCTTGTCGACGATCAGAAGCGGCTGATCAGCCGGCTAGCCGTAATGGGGCGCGTTCGGCAGGGTGCGGAGCCGGTTCGATGCGAGAAAGGGCAGCCGGATCGCGCAATAGCGCCGGTCGCTTGAAGAGTTTGTCATCGCGGTTCCACTCCAGCCGCCAGGGCCCGCCGGGCGGGCCATGGCGATGGCGCAACAAGGTCAGGTCGAAAGTCGGATGGCCGGGCGCGTTCATCGCCATCGGCATCGCCGGCCCGGAGCGCACAAGCCAGCGGGTTTCCGCAGCACCCGGCATCGGCCGCGCGCCGGGGCGAAGCAGCAGGACAGTGACGCCGGACGCCTCCGCCGCCAGCGCGAAGCGGCGCTGCGTCGTCAGGTCGAGCGCCTTCGGCTCGCCCCAGGGCTCGAGGATGACAGCGCCAAGCGCGCCGCAGCGCGCCGCCTCACCGCCGGCGCGCAGCACGGCGAGGGGATCGCGCAACTGCACGAGAATCAGGGCTGCCGGATCGAGACCGAGCGCCTGCAAGCCATCGGCATGAAGCTCGCCGCCCTCCCTTGCCGCATAATCCTGCCGCACCCAGACAATCGGCCGCCCGGCCGGGGCGGCGGCCAGCGCCAGGGCCAGCGAGAAGCCGGAGGCGGCAATATTGTCGGCGCCCGAGGCGGCGTGGATTTCATGCAGCGCGCCGCGCGCCAGCCCTCCTCCCAGCGCGGCGTCGACCTCGTCCCGGTCGAGCGTGATACGGCCGGCGCGCGACGACATGACTGGCGTGCAGACGTCCTGCACGATCTCGCCCGGCGGCGCGGATCTCGCCGTCGTCTCGATCGCGGCAATGCGCTGTCGCAATGCGGAAAGGGTCGCCTTCGCCGTGCTCATCGTCGTCCGTCGCTGTCCTGCCCAATCG
>JAFKJZ010000693.1 GCA_017305815.1 Hyphomicrobiales bacterium | reverse complement strand
CGGAGCGCGGGATGGGCCGGCGCAAAAGGACGGCGGCCGGCCCACGAAATGGGCCACTGCCGTCCGTCTCGCCGAAGCGCTTGCCTCTCGCCGCACGGGCTCCTGCCTCGCCCCACCCTCGCCGTCATTCCTGCGAAAGCAGGAATCCAGGCCGCCGAGGCGTTGGGCGTCTCGGTTCCCGGCTTCGCGGCTGGATGGATCCCGGGTCTTCGCCCGGGATGACGGAACGGCTGGCGCGAGGGAAGAGAGGCTGGTCCGCGATATCGACGACCGGCGCCCTGCGCCCCGGCCGGCAGTCCGGAAAGGCTAGTCCGGCGCCTTGGCCTGGATGGCGAGGGCGTGGACGCCGGCGGCGAGCTCGTCGGCGAGGATGGCGTTGATGGTCCGGTGGATATCGACGCGGCTCTTGCCGCGGAACGCCTCGGCCGTGATCCTCACGCGAAAATGCGTTTCGCCTTCCTCGCGGTGCCCGGCATGGCCCTTGTGCAAATGCGACTCGTCGATCACATCTAGGCTCTGCGGCGACAGGGCGCTTGCCAGCGCCGACATAATCCGCTCTTTCGTGTTCATTGAGAAACCTCCGTCACTCCGGCGAAACATCGCCTTGTCCGTCGACGGGGTGGCTACCATAATCGCATGATGAAGCTCGATTCAAAATTGTTCGACGGGATCCGGATCAAACCGGCGTCCGGAAAGACGGCTGCAAGACCGGCCGCGCAGCGCTGCGCCTGGGCGGGCTGCGAAGCCGAAGGCACGCACAAGGCGCCGAAGGGGCGGAACCGCGAAGGCCAGTTCCACCATTTCTGCATCGACCACGTGCGCCTCTACAACAAGAGCTACAACTACTTCTCCGGCATGGGCGACGATGACATCGCCGCCTACCAGAAGGATTCGCTGACCGGCCATCGCCCGACCTGGACGATGGGCGTCAACAGCGCCGGCGAGCAGCGCGAGCGCGTCCGCAGCCATGCCACCCGCGACTGGAGCGGCGGCGTGCAGGACCCGTTCGACATGTTCGACGGCACCGCCGGCCGCGCCCGCGAGCCGGAGAAGCCGAAGCGCCACATCAAGACGCTGGAGCGCAAGTCCTTCGATACGCTGGAGCTGAACGGCACCGAGACCAGCGTCGAGATCAAGTCGCGCTACAAGTCGCTGGTGAAGATCTACCACCCCGACGCCAATGGCGGCGACCGCAGCTACGAGGACAAGCTGGCGGAAATCATTCAGGCATATAACTTTCTCAAGGCGGCCGGCTTCTGCTAGAAGAAGCGCACCCACCGCCCGCGCCCGCGGGAGACTTTGAGTTTGGCCCTCCCGCCTTGAACCCGACCGCAAGCGTCCGCTGGATGCGACGGAGCAGACATGACTGAGACGACGACTGATCGCACCGCCCTGCCCGATACGACGATTTCCGTCCGGGACGTCTTCGGCATCGATTCCGACATGCAGGTGCCCGCCTATTCCGAGCCGAACGAGCACGTGCCGGACGCCGATCCGGACTACCTGTTCGACCGCACCACCACGCTCGCCATCCTGGCCGGCTTCGCCCGCAACCGCCGCGTCATGGTCACCGGCTATCACGGCACCGGCAAGTCGACCCATATCGAGCAGGTGGCGGCGCGCCTCAACTGGCCGGCGGTCCGCGTCAATCTCGACAGCCACATCAGCCGTATCGACCTGATCGGCAAGGACGCCATCGTCATCAAGGACGGCCTGCAGGTCACGGAATTCCGCGACGGCATCCTGCCCTGGGCCTACCAGCACAACATCGCGCTCGTCTTCGACGAATATGACGCCGGCCGCCCGGACGTGATGTTCGTGATCCAGCGCGTGCTCGAATCCTCCGGCCGCCTGACGCTGCTCGACCAGAACCGCGTCATCCGCCCGCACCCCGCCTTCCGCCTGTTCGCCACCGCCAACACGGTCGGCCTCGGCGACACCTCCGGCCTCTATCACGGCACGCAGCAGATCAACCAGGCGCAGATGGACCGCTGGTCCATCGTCACCACGCTGAACTACCTGCCGCACGACAACGAGGTCGGCATCGTCGTCTCGAAGGCGAAGCACTTCGCCGATCCGAAGGGCCGCGCCATC
>JAFKJZ010000692.1 GCA_017305815.1 Hyphomicrobiales bacterium | reverse complement strand
CGGAAGCGCCTATACCCCTCCATAACGGTCTCCCTCCGCGGCCAGGTTCTCGCCGTCGTTCCACCCAATGTGCTGGCCGACGGCCTGTTCGAACGCGTCGCGGCATGCCTGGAGAGGCGGCAGTGAGTAGCACCATTGCCGGGATCGGTTCATCTCTTCGTCGGTCACGAAGGGCCGTATCTTGGTGAGGCCGGGCACCAGCTTCATCATCTTCATGCCGAAGCTGGTCTTCTCCGACTTGCGCTTGACGCCGATCTTCTCGGAGACGGCGATGTAGTCGTCGAATAGCGCGTCAACGGGCACCTCGGCGACCCATTCACTGCCGCCGCGCTTGGTCGAGCCGTCGAACAGCCGTTCGAGCCACCAGGACTCGACCGTGTCGAGCGAGCGGAACTTCTGCTCGAGCAGGGCCTTCGTCATCGGGATCTTGCGCAGGTTGACCTTGGTAAGGTCGAAGGCGAGCAGGTCGTGCAGCAGCGCCTCGCGCCCGCCGTTCTCGATCTCTGCCTTCATGTCGGCGAAGTATTCGTGGTTCTGCGCGCAGCGCGGGTGCACGTCGAGCACGGCGAAGCGCCGCTCATCCTTGCCGGCGGGCACCACCCAGTCCTCATTGGACGTCATGATGATGCGGACGTAGTTCTTCAGCCGGATCGGGTCGATCGACTTCTGCTCGATCATCTGGATCTCGGCCGTGATCAGGTCTTTCAGCCGGCCTTCCGCCGCCTTGTCGCCGGCCCAGACCGCTTCGTCCGCCTGCAGCAAGAGGCACGACGCCATGTGCGCGTTGAAGTTGCCGACGACATAGCGGGGGTCGCTCACCAGGAAGTAGTGCGAGGCGATCAGCGAACCCATGATCTCGCCGAGCCTGGACTTGCCGGCGCCCATGCGCCCGCGGAAGACGAGCGCTGTGCCGGTGCGCTCGCGCGGCTTCTGGATCATGTGCGCGAACCAGGCGAACAGCCAGGTAAACAGCTCCTGGTCGCCGTGGCAGATGTTGTTCAGCATGTGGTCGCGCAGGATGGCCCAGCCATTGGGCTTCGGCGCCGGCGCGACGGAGAAGCCGCGATAGAGGTTCAGGTAGGCGGGCGTCGATGTCGCGCCGTCCGGGTTCGGGAAGAATTCGATGCCGTCATAGCTCCGCCGCTTCGAATGGCGTAGCCATCGATAGGCCCAGGTGACCGTCTTGATCTTGCCGTCGGCGGCCGGCATCTGCGTCGGCTTGTTCATGAATTTGGCGCTGAAGCCGTCCAGCCCGACGACGCGGACGCGATCCTCGATCGGCCCGACATCCTGCTCGCGCACGACCACGGCCTTGGAGCCCATGAGGACGAAGGCCCATTCACGGTTCATCCGGTCGATGTCGAAGCCCCAATCCTTCGGGCCGGCGTCGTCCGAGCCGGTGTCTTCGTCGTCCGCCGGCGCTTCCGGCTCATTCGCGGAATCGGCTTCCACCCCTTCCGTCCCGGTCTCTGTCCCGGCCTGAAACGCACCAACCGGCTCGGCCTGGTCGATGATCGAGACGATCCGGTCGATAGGGTTCTCGGTCATGCTGCGGCCCTCAGTAGATCGTTGAAGTCGGTCTCGGCCGGCGCCCATGCGGCGAGAATGGAGCGGCCCGGCCGCGCCCATCGGGTCGATGCGCGCTGCAGGACCTGGCTGGTGGCGAACGGGTCGCTGTCGCCGTCGCCGAGCAGGATGATCTCGTCGATTTCGTCGGGCGGCATCAGCGCCGGCTTGCCGGCTTCCTCGGCCGGAATCGACCCCGGCACCTTCAGCCGACGCTTCGCCCCGCGCCGATCGATCTTGATCTCGGTCGGGTGCGGGATCGTCTCGCTCGCCGCGCCGCCGAGATTGCCGAGGTCGGCCGCCGACCAATAAAGCGTCTGCGAGAGGTCGCGCCCCGTTTCGAGCTCCGCCTGGCGGACGGAAAGCACCGTCTCGATGCCCTCGCCGATCACCAGCCGCCGCGGCACGCAGCCGCCGCGCGAAAGCGGGACATGCCCGCCCCGCTTCGAACCGCGGATCTTCTTCGAGGGCAGCGCCTCGCCCGTCTCCGGGTCGATCAGCGCCATCTTTGTCAGCGTCTCCGGGTCG
>JAFKJZ010000691.1 GCA_017305815.1 Hyphomicrobiales bacterium | reverse complement strand
GCCCGTGCCAGAGGTCGAGCGCCCAGCCGCCGACGATGCACCAGGGACTCGGGACGCCATGCAGGCGGCGGCCAAGTTCCTCCGGGCCCCAGGCGCTCCAGGCGTCGTCGTCGGGAATTTCGGTTTCGGACATCGCGCCTTGCCCTGCCGGTTCAGGGCTAGAGCAGGCGATTGATTTCCTGGCCGGCGCGCAGATAGATCATCGGGTCGATCGCCTCGCCGTCAACGCGGATCTCGTAGTGGAGGTGCGGGCCGGTCGAGCGGCCGGTCGATCCGACGGTGCCGATCTTCTGGCCGGCGACGACGCGTTCGCCGACCTTGACGCTGATGCTGCGCAGGTGGCCGTAGCGCGTCACGACGCCATTGCCATGGTCGACATCGACGCAATTGCCATAGCCGCCATTATAGGCGGCGGCGATGACGGTGCCGGCGTTGACGGTGCGGGCCGGCAGGCCGGAGAGGGCGCGGAAGTCGATGCCGGTGTGGGTCGCGAGGCGGCCGAGGAACGGGTCGCGGCGGGTGCCGAAGCCCGAACTGATGTCGGCGTCCTCGAGAGGCCGCTTCAGCGGCAGGGCGAGTGCGATCTGGCGGAGCCTGGCGAGGCGGTCGAACTGGTTGGAAAGCGTCGCGACGTCGGCCTTGAATTCGGCAGGCGTGGAGACGGCGCCCTTCGGTGCCGGCACGAACGGTCCGCCGATGCCCGAAGGGGCGGGAGGAACGCGGCGGCCGAGCTTGCGCAACGCGCTGTCGATCTTCTGGTTGCGCTGGCTGACGCCCGCCATGAGGGCCCCGACGAGCGCGTCCTGGTCGGCGGCCATCGAGGCGATCTTGTCCTCGAGCGGATCGAGGCGCGGGGCCACGACCGGTGGCATCGGCTGCGGCGAGCGCAGGCCCATGTCGGCAAATTGCACGCTCGGCTTGGCGACGGCCGGCGAGATCGAGCCGGTCACTTCCGGATCGAGCGCGGCCTTGCGGCCTTTGGCGGGTTTCGGCTTGGCAGGCGCCGCGGAAGGCGGTGGAATGGTGACGTCGAGTCCGGCGCGCTTCGCCGCTTCGGCGACCTTGGCCAGCGCCTTCTGGCGGGCCTCGAGTTCCTTCTGGCGGTCGAGCAGGCTGCGCACTTTCTCGTCGACGCCGGCGTTCTCTTTCGAACGCGTCTTGTTCAGGTTCTCGATTTCGGAATTGAGCTTGCCGACCTTGTCGCGCAGCGCGGCCACCTGGCCCTCATAGGCCGAGATCTGGCCCTCGTGGATGGCCGCGGCCTCGACCTCGCGCGCCTCGCGCACATTCTGCGAGGCGATGATCGCGTTCTGTCTCTCGGCAGCCGCGTTCAGCAGGCCGTCACGGAAGAACAGATAGGCGGTGGCGCCGAAATAGAGCGAGGAGAGCAGAAGCAGGCAGACGCCGCCGATCGCCACGGTCCGAGGGCGGATATGGATCGCGCGCACGCCCTCGCCATGCGAGACGACGAGCTTGGTCTTGCCCTTGCCGCCGCGCGCTTCCGCCTGCGGCTCGGGTTCCGGCAAGGGCGGCGCGGGGAGGTGGGAGACCAGGCTCTGGCGGGGGGCGGGATGATATTCTGGATAGTGACTCGGCATCTGCGTTCCAACCGTGACGTCGGTACTCGGACCTTTGGCCGAGGAGAACGACCGATCGCAACGATTAGAGGCGGTTAAGGTTAAAGCTTGGTTGATGTCCCGCGCATCAGCGGTCGCGCGAGGGCGCCAGCGGGCGGTAGAAGCCGGGCGTCATGCCTGCCTCGGAGCGCGCCGCTTCGTTGAACGGCGGCTTCAGCGGACCGCGGAAATGCTTGATCACGAGCTGCCGGAAGGTCGGTTCCGGCGCCAGGCGCTGGCGGTCGCACATGAAGCGGAACCACTTGGCGCCGAAGGCGACATGGCGCTTTTCGTCGCGGTAGATGATCGACATGATGTCGGCGCTCTTTGTGTCGCCGACCTCGATCATCTTGTCGATCAGCGGCGGCGTCACGTCGAGCCCGCGCGCCTCCAGCACGAGGGGCAGGATGGCCAGCCGCGCGGTCAGGTCGTGTCCGGTCTCCTGCGTCGCTTGCCACAGCCCATCATGCGCCGGCAGGT
>JAFKJZ010000690.1 GCA_017305815.1 Hyphomicrobiales bacterium | reverse complement strand
GTTCGCCGAGCGCGACGAAATCGGCCAGCTGGTCGCCCGGCAGCACGCCGAGCGCCGCCATCAGGCCGAGCGCGATCGGCAGATCGTAGTGGCTGCTTTCCTTCGGCAGGTCGGCCGGCGCCAGATTGACGATGATCCGCTTCGGCGGCAGAGCGAGGCCGGAGGCGTGCAGGGCGGCGCGCACCCGTTCGCGGCTTTCGGCCACGGCCTTGTCCGGCAGGCCGACGATGACGATGCCGGGAAAGCCCGGCGCGATCTGGATCTGGACGTCGACCGGCACCGCCTCGATGCCCTGGAACGCCACCGTCGTGACATGCGCGACCATATCCGTCATCCCCGTTGCGGAATGACGCTACGTCAACTTTCGGATGAATACAAGAACAGGTCGTGAACATCCGCGCCGGCGGCCGGCGCGGATCCTGGTAGCAATCCGTTAACCCTAGCGCTTGCTCTCGACGGCGTCCCAGACCAGCGAGGCGATGTCGGCGCCGCCGAAGCGCTTCACCTCGCGGATGCCGGTCGGCGAGGTGACGTTGATCTCGGTCAGGTAGTCGCCGATGACGTCGATGCCGACGAAGACGAAGCCACGCTTCTTCAGGTCGGGCCCGATCGCCTCGCAGATCTCGCGGTCGCGCCGGGTCAGCTCGATCGGCTCCGGCCGACCGCCGACATGCATGTTGGAGCGCGACTCGCCATCCGCCGGCACGCGGTTGATGGCGCCGACGGCGACGCCGTCGACCAGGATGATGCGCTTGTCGCCGGCCCGGACCGCCGGCAGGTAGCGCTGCACGACATAGGGCTCGCCGCGATACGCGGCCGAGAAGATCTCCAGCAGCGAGGCGAGGTTCTGGTCACCTTCCGACAGGCGGAAGACGCCGGCGCCGCCATTGCCGAACAGCGGCTTGATGATGATGTCACCATGCTCCTGGCGGAAGCGGCGGATCTCGTCGGCGTCGCGCGAGATCAAGGTCGGCGGCATCAGCTTCGGATATTCGGTGACGAAGATCTTCTCCGGCGCGTTGCGCACCTCGGCCGGGTCGTTCACGACCAGCGTCTTCGGATGGATGCGCTCGAGCAGATGCGTCGTCGTGATGTAGCCCATGTCGAAGGGCGGATCCTGGCGCAGGAACACGACGTCCATGGTCGAGAGATCGGTCCGCTCCGCCTCGCCGAGCGAGAAATGGTCGCCCGGCACGTCGCGGACGGTGACCGCCTCGATCGCCGCCTCGACGCGGCCGTCGTTCAGCGACAGGCGGTCGGGCGTGTAGTGATAGAGCTTGTGGCCGCGCCGCTGGCCTTCCAGCATCAGGGCGAAGGTGGAATCGCCGCGGATGTTGATCCTGGCGATGTGGTCCATCTGGACGGCGACGGAAAGCGACATATAGGCCCCCAATGCGGAATAGGCCTCTTATGTCGTGTGGCGGGGCCGAATGGCAATGCCGTCGTCAGCGCCATGATGGCTTCCCTGCGCGGCGCCATAGAAAACTACGCCGGCGAACTGACCGCAAACCTGCCCGACTGGAACGCAACTTCGGGGCGGCTCCGGGCAGAGCACCGCGCCATCCTTGATGCGGTCAATGCGAACGACGGCGGCCGGGCGGCGGAGTTGGTGGCAGCCCACATCCGGGGCTTCTACGCGGAAGCGGGTGTGGGCTCGGCAACCTCGGAGCCCGCGCCGAACCCCTCGGAGCCCGCGCCGAAGTGACACTTAATGGCAATGTTCCCCGGCGGGATTGCCATTAACTGCCAACTCGCGGGGCCGAGAAGGCCGTGAGCGCCGGGGCTGCGGTGCTCTTGCGGATCTCCATGCGGGGCGCGAACTCATCCTGCGGTTGGTTGGCAGGTTCGGCCGATTGCTGGATCTGTTCGCGCATGCGCCGCCAGGCAAGGCTGCCGAGTTCGTTGATGGGCACAGCGGCCGTTGTGAGCGGGGGAGTGGTGTACTTGGCGAACGGGATGTCGTCGAAGCCGGTGACCGAGATGTCTTCCGGGACCCGGATGCCGCGTTCGTGCAGGCCGCTGAGCAAGCCCATGGCGACGAGGTCGTTGAATGCCAGAATGCCGGTAGCGCCGCGGGCGATGATGGCGTCCGTGGACTCGTG
>JAFKJZ010000689.1 GCA_017305815.1 Hyphomicrobiales bacterium | reverse complement strand
ACCCAGCGCGGCTATGGCCGCACCCATCCCTTCGTCGGCGAGATCCGTTTAGGCGAGGTGATGGCGGAATTCGTGCCGGAAGAGCTTGGCTTCGCCGTGCCGCTCGGCCCGGTCGCCCTGACCGAATGCCAGATGGTCAACCAGTTCCACGGCTCGGCCGAGCGGCCGCCGCAGTTTACCCGCGGCTACGGCCTCGTCTTCGGCCAGAGCGAGCGCAAGGCGATGTCGATGTCGCTGGTCGACCGGGCGCTTCGCACCCGCGAGTTCGGCGAGGATGTCGTCGCCCCGGCGCAGGACGAGGAATTCGTCCTCTCCCATTGCGATAACGTCCAGGCGACCGGCTTCGTCGAGCATCTGAAGCTGCCGCACTATGTCGATTTCCAGGCCGAGCTCGGGCTCGTCCGCCAGATGCGCGCCGAATACCAGGCGCGCCAGCAAGAGCTGAAGGAGGCGGCGGAATGAGCGCCGTGGCAGCGCCGCAGGCGAGCGGCTACAACTTCGCCTATCTCGACGAGCAGACCAAGCGGATGATCCGCCGCGCGATCCTGAAGGGGATCGCGATCCCCGGCTATCAGGTGCCGTTTGCAAGTCGCGAAATGCCGATGCCCTATGGCTGGGGCACCGGCGGCGTGCAGGTGACGGCGGCGATCATCGGCCCGGACGACGTGCTGAAGGTGATCGACCAGGGCTCGGACGACACCACCAACGCCGTCTCGATCAGAAAATTCTTCGCCAAGACCGCCGGTGTCGCCACGACGACGGAGACGAAGGACGCGACGATCATCCAGACGCGCCACCGCATCCCGGAGCGCGAGCTGACGGCGAAGCAGACGATCGTCTTCCAGGTGCCGATCCCGGAGCCGCTGCGCTTCCTCGAACCGCGCGAGACCGAGACGCGCAAGCTGCACGCGCTCGCCGATTACGGGCTCATGCATGTGAAGCTCTACGAGGACATCGCCCGGCACGGCCACATCGCCACCACCTACGACTATCCGGTCGAGGTCGCGGATCGTTATGTGATGAACCCGTCGCCGACGCCGAAATTCGACAATCCGAAGATGCACATGTCGCCGGCCCTGCAATTGTTCGGCGCCGGTCGCGAGAAGCGCATCTACGCCGTGCCGCCCTTCACCAAGGTGCGCAGCCTCGACTTCGAGGATCATCCCTTCGAGGTGCAGCGCTTCGACAAGCCGTGCGCGCTCTGCGCGGCGACCAACGTCTATCTCGACGAGGTCGTGCTCGACGATCGTGGCGGCCGGATGTTCGTCTGCTCGGACTCCGACTATTGCGAGGAACGCCGGGCCGAGGGCCATCGCGGCGAGCTTTCCGGTGAGGCGCCGGCGCTGCATGCGGTCGGCGGGGTGGCATGATGGCCGAGATCTCCGTCCGCAAGGCGACCGAGGCCGACCTGCCGGCGCTGCTCGCGCTTTATGGCCAGCCGGACTTCAACAATGGCCGCGTCACCTCGCTTGAGGCGGCGCGGGCGACGCTTGCCCGCATGGCGACCTATCCCGATTTCGCCGCCTACTGCGTCGAGGTAGAGGGCGAGATCGTCGGCACCTTCTCGCTGATGGTGATCGACAATCTCGCGCATTGGGGCATGGCATCGGCGCTGGTCGAGAACGTCGTCGTCGCCAATGGCCATCAGGGCGAGGGCATCGGCCGCGCCATGATCCAGCAGGCGTTCCGGCTGGCCGAGGCGAAGGGCGCCTACAAGGTGGCGCTCTCCTCCAACATCCGTTCGATCCGGGCGCATGCCTTCTACGAGAGCCTAGGCTTCGAGAAATACGGCTTCAGCTTCCGCCTGGAGCCGGTGCCGGCCGAGCCTGCCCTTCAGCCAGAACTCATCGACGGACGTGCATCATGACGGCCAATCTCAACGACAAGCCGCTTCTCTCCGCGCGCAATCTCGGCAAGCATTATGGCCAACGGCTCGGTTGCCGCGACGTGAATTTCGACCTCTACGAAGGCGAGGTTCTGGCCGTGGTCGGTGAATCCGGCTCCGGCAAGTCGACCCTGCTCGGCCTGCTCGCGACCGAGCTTTCGCCGACGGCCGGCGCGGTTCACTACCGCATGCGCGATGGCGAAACGCGAAATCTGTTCGATC
>JAFKJZ010000688.1 GCA_017305815.1 Hyphomicrobiales bacterium | reverse complement strand
CAGCACGGTGTCCTTCTTGAAGTTCTTCGGGCCGCTGGAAGCGGTCTTGCCCTCGAACATGTCGATCAGGCGGCCATAGACGTTGCGGTCCAGGATGGCCTGCTCGTCGTCGCGGTCCTTGGCGAGACGCTCGATCTCCTCGCGCTCGATCGCCATCGCGCGCTCGTCCTTCTCCACGCCATGGCGGTTGAAGACGCGCACTTCCACGATGGTGCCGGTAACGCCCGGCGGGACGCGAAGCGAGGTGTCGCGGACGTCGGAGGCCTTCTCGCCGAAGATGGCGCGCAGAAGCTTCTCTTCCGGCGTCATCGGGCTTTCGCCCTTCGGCGTGATCTTGCCGACGAGGATGTCGCCCGGCTGCACGTCGGCGCCGATGTAGACGATGCCGGCTTCGTCGAGGTTCTTCAGCGCCTCTTCCGAAACGTTCGGAATGTCGCGCGTGATTTCCTCCGGGCCGAGCTTGGTATCGCGCGCCATGACCTCGAACTCCTCGATGTGGATCGAGGTGAAGACGTCATCCGACACGATGCGCTCGGACAGGAGGATCGAGTCCTCGAAGTTGTAGCCGTTCCACGGCATGAACGCGACGAGCACGTTCCGGCCGAGCGCCAGATCGCCAAGATCCGTCGACGGGCCATCCGCCAGGATGTCGCCCTTGCCGACGCGATCGCCCACACGGACGAGCGGCCGCTGGTTGATGCAGGTCGACTGGTTCGAACGCTGGAACTTCATCAGACGATAGATATCGACACCCGACTTCGAAGGATCAAGGTCCTCCGTCGCGCGGATAACGATACGGGTCGCGTCGACCTGGTCGACGACGCCGCCGCGGCGAGCCGCGATGGCGGCGCCGGAATCACGCGCCACGACCGATTCCATGCCCGTGCCGACGAACGGCGCCTCGGCGCGAACGAGCGGCACCGCCTGGCGCTGCATGTTCGAGCCCATGAGGGCGCGGTTGGCGTCGTCGTTCTCGAGGAACGGGATCAGCGCCGCGGCGACCGAGATCACCTGCTTCGGCGACACGTCCATGAAGTCGACGCGGTCCGGCGTGACCATGACGTTTTCGCCGGAGTGACGGCAGATGATCAGGTCCTCGACCAGCTTGCCGGCCGGATCGAGTTCCACGCTCGCCTGGGCGACGTAGTACTTCGACTCTTCCATCGCCGACAGATAGATGATCTCCATCGTCGCGACGCCGTCCTTGACGCGCCGGTACGGGCTCTCGATGAAGCCGTACTTGTTGACGCGGGCGAACGTGGCCAGCGAGTTGATCAGACCGATGTTCGGGCCTTCCGGCGTCTCGATCGGGCAGATACGGCCGTAATGCGTCGGATGCACGTCGCGCACCTCGAAGCCGGCGCGCTCGCGCGTCAGACCGCCCGGGCCAAGCGCCGAGAGACGGCGCTTGTGGGTGATTTCCGACAGCGGGTTGGTCTGGTCCATGAACTGCGACAGCTGCGACGAGCCGAAGAACTCGCGCACGGCGGCCGCCGCCGGCTTCGCATTGATCAGGTCCTGCGGCATGACGTTGCCGATCTCGACCGACGACATGCGCTCCTTGATCGCGCGCTCCATGCGGAGCAGGCCGACGCGGTACTGGTTCTCCATCAGCTCGCCGACCGAACGCACGCGGCGATTGCCGAGATTGTCGATGTCGTCGATCTCGCCCTGGCCGTCGCGCAGTTCGACGAGCGTCTTGATGACCCCGAGAATGTCCTCCTTGCGGAGCACGCGCACGGTGTCCTCGGCCGTCAAGTCGAGGCGCATGTTCATCTTGACGCGGCCGACGGCCGACAGGTCGTAGCGCTCGCTGTCGAAGAACAGCGACTGGATCATGCCGGTCGCGGTGTCGACGGTCGGCGGCTCGCCCCGGCGCATCACGCGGTAGATGTCGAACAGCGCGTCTTCGCGCGACTCGTTCTTGTCCACGGCGAGCGTGTTGCGGATATAGGCGCCGACATTGATGTGGTCGATGTCGAGAACCGTGACTTCGTCGAAGCCCGCGTCGTCCAGAATCTGGAGCAGCTTCTCGCTGATCTCGTCACCGGCCTCGGCATAGACCTCGCCCGTGGACGGGTTGACGATGTCCTCGGCGACATAGGTGCCGTG
>JAFKJZ010000687.1 GCA_017305815.1 Hyphomicrobiales bacterium | reverse complement strand
ATGCGGCGTGCGCGGGCGCGGCTTAAAGGCTAGAGCGCGTCCAGGAACAGACACATGCTTCTCTGGATCGCCATGGCCGTTTTGACGGCCGCCGCTTCGCTTGCCGTGCTCATTCCGCTGGGCAGGCCTCCCCGTGTCGTCTCCGCCCATGCCGGCGCCGCCCGTTCGATCTATCGCGATCAGCTCGATGAGCTGGCGCGCGATCGTGAGCGCGGGCTGATCGGCGACGCCGAGGCGGATGCCGCCCGCATCGAGATTTCACGCCGGCTGCTCAACAGCGAGCCCGGCGCGGCGGCCGATGCGACGGCGCCCCGTCCCGCCTACCGCATCGAGCGGCTGGTTGCGCTGGTCGCCATCCCGGTCGTGGCGATCGGCACCTATCTCTATGTCGGCGCGCCGCAGCTGGCCGATCGTCCGGCCGCCGGCCATCAGGCGCAGCCTGCCGCGGAAGGCAGCGTCGACGACCTGATCGGCAAGGTCGAGGCGCATCTCGCCGCCAATCCCGAGGACGGCCGCGGCTGGGAAGTGCTGGCGCCGATCTATATGCGGCTCGGTCGCTTCGACGATGCCGTGCGCGCATTGGGCAACGCCAAGCGCCTGCTCGGCTCTACCGCCGATCGGGAATCGCTCTATGGCGAGGCGCTGACGCGGGCGAGCGGCAATGTCGTCACCGAGGATGCGCGCGCCGCGTTCGACCGGGCGCTCAAGTTCGATCCCGCCGATGTCCGCTCGCGCTTCTTCGTCGCGATGTCGCTCGGCCAGGCTGGCCGCAAGGACGACGCCGTCGCCGCCTGGAACGCGCTGATCGCCTCGGCGCCGGCCGATGCGCCCTGGCTCGCGGCGGCAAAGGCCGAGCTGGCGCAGTTCCAGCCGACCGCGACCGTCACGCCGGCCGCTCCCGTTTCGCCGGTCGCGCCCGGCCCGACGGCTGCCGATGTCGCTGCCGCCGCCGACCAGAGCCCGGCCGAACGCCAGCAGATGATCGAGGGCATGGTCGCCGGCCTCGCCGGCAAGCTCGATGCCGACCCGCTCGACACCACCGGTTGGGAGCGCCTGTTCCGTGCCTATATGGTGCTCGGCAAGCCGGACGAAGCCAAGGCGGCGCTCGCGCGGGCTCGTGCCAAGCTGAAGGAGCGGCCGGATCTTCTCGCCGTCGTCGAGCAGGCGGCGCATGATATTGGCATTGGCAAGGAATGATCGTTCGACATGACGCGTAAGCAGCGCCGCCTGACCCTGATCAGCCTTGCCGGCGTCGTGCTGGCGAGCGCCGTCGGGCTCGTCCTGTTCGCGCTGTCGGACGGCATCACCTTCTTCACCTCGCCCTCGGACGTGCTGGCCAAGCCGCCGGCGCCGGAGCAGAGGGTGCGTCTTGGCGGCCTCGTCGAGCAGGGCTCGGTCGTGAAGGAAGCGGACGGCGTCGTCCGTTTCGCCGTGACCGACGGCAAGGCCAGCGTGCCGGCGCGCTTTGTCGGCATCCTACCGGATCTGTTCCGCGAGGGGCAGGGCGTGGTGGCCGAGGGCAAGGTCGACGCCAACGGCCTTTTCGAGGCCGATACCGTGCTCGCCAAGCATGACGAGACCTACATGCCGAAGGAAGTCGTGGAGGCTCTGAAGAAGAGCGGCGAATGGCGCCCCGAGGAAGGCAACGGCCCCGCGCCGCAGGCGGTGCAGCGATGATCGTCGAGATCGGCCACTACGCGCTCGTCCTGGCGCTGGCGCTGGCGCTGGCCGGCGGCACGCTGCCGTTCTGGGGCGCGCTGCGCGGAGACGTCAGGCTGATGTCGGTCGCCTCGACCACGGCGGTGGCGCAGTTCCTGTTCGTCGCGCTGAGCTTCGCGGTGCTGACCTACGCCTATGTCGTTTCCGATTTCTCGGTCCAGAACGTGGTCGAGAACTCGCATACGCTGAAGCCGCTGCTCTACAAGATCTCCGGCGTCTGGGGAAACCACGAAGGCTCGATGCTGCTCTGGGTTCTGATCCTGGTGCTGTTCGGCGCGCTCGTGGCGATGTTCAGCGAGAACCTGCCGCTGAAGCTGAAGGCGCTCGTGCTCTCGGTGCAGTCCTGGATCAGCGCCGCCTTCCTGCTCTTCATCCTGATCGCCTCCAACCCCTTCC
>JAFKJZ010000686.1 GCA_017305815.1 Hyphomicrobiales bacterium | reverse complement strand
GTTGATCGCGATGATCGTGACGAGCGGCAGCTTCGCGCTGCCGCTCACGCCATAGGCATGGCGCCATTCGGCATCCTTCATGCAGTGATGCGGCGCGCCGCCAGCGCCAGGGCGATGTAGCTCCAGCCCGTGAAGATCAGCGAGATGCCGGCCAGCGTGCCGGGCACCCAGAGGCCGGAGAATGGATATTGCAGCAGGATGAACAGGCCGGCGAGGAAGGCAATGATGCCGGCCGCCAGGATCCAGCCCCAGCCATCCATCGGACGGACGCGCATGGAGAGGGCGATCTGGAAGATGCCCTTGGCCATGAAGATCGAGGCGATGATCAGGGTGAGCGCGACGCTGCCGACGACCGGCGACATGTAGATCGCAACGCCGCCGATCAGGACGACGAGGCCGACCACGAGCTGCCAGAGGAAGCCGCCCCAGCCCTGGACGCTGAAGGCCTGGAAGATCTGGACTAGGCCGGCGATGACCAGGACAATGGCGAGGAAGATGGTCACGGTTACGCTGGAGATCAGCGGCATGGCGATGGCGAAGATGCCGCCGATCG
Organism: Hyphomicrobiales bacterium; assembly: GCA_017305815.1. Classification (GTDB taxonomy): domain Bacteria; phylum Pseudomonadota; class Alphaproteobacteria; order Rhizobiales; family Kaistiaceae; genus Kaistia; species Kaistia nematophila. The sequence continues at coordinate 2,583 of JAFKJZ010000686.1, read as the reverse complement.
CGAACACGATACCGAGAAACAGGAACCAGCCCCATTTCTCTCGCACGGTCGAAGAAAAGCTTCTATTGGCTGCCAGATCTGCGGGCATCTCAGGTTCTCCCCTAGGAGCAAGGTTGCGACTCACCCGAGTCGTACAACCTGCTTCGCGCCGCGCAAATATAGCGTGACCGCTTTCTATGGGCTAGGAGATGGCGAAACCAACATTATGCACGGACGAAATGGTCGATTCTGAACTTCTAGTCGACGGGCCCGCCGTCATTCTCGTCGAACCCCAGCTTGGCGAGAACATCGGCACGGCTGCCCGCGCCATGGCGAATTTCGGCCTGCGCGATCTCCGCATCGTCAATCCGCGCGATGGCTGGCCGAACGAGCACGCGCGCCGCGCCGCCAGCCGCGCCGACCATGTTTTCGATCGCATCCGCCTGTTCCAGACGGTCGAGGAAGCGGTCGCCGATCTCGGCTACCTGGTCGCGACCACGGCCCGTTCGCGCGAGCTCGCCAAGACCGTGCGCGGCCCCGCCTCGGCGGCCGGCATCATGCGCGGCCAGATGGAGGGCGGCGTCCGCGCCGGCATCCTGTTCGGGCGCGAGCGTATCGGCCTGACCAACGAGGAGATATCGCTTGCCGACGAGATCGTGACGCTGCCGATCGATCCGCAGTTCGCTTCGCTCAACATCGCCCAGGCGGTGCTGATCCTCGCCTATGAATGGCGGCGTAGCGGTCTGGAGTCGGAGGAATCCGGGCTTCGCTTCACGACGCCGAACGACAGCCGGCCGGCGACCAAGCAGGAGCTGATCGGACTGTTCGAGCATCTCGAAGGCGCGCTCGACGCGGTCACCTTCTTCCGGCCGGCCGAGAAGCGTCCGGTCGTGGTGCAGACGCTGCGCGCCATGCTGCAGAAGGCGCAGTTCACCGAGGCCGATATCCGCACGCTGCGCGGCGTCGTCGCGGCGCTGGAAAACCGGCCGACCCGGCCGCGCAAGCGCGCCGACGGCACAGAAACCACCAGCCGCGAGGCCGAGGATTGACCGCCAGGCTGCTGGTCTTCGATTCGGGTATCGGCGGCCTCTCCGTTCTGCGCGAGATCCGGCGAAAACTGCCTTCGGCGGAGATCGCCTATGTCGCTGACGATGCCGCCTTTCCCTATGGCGACTGGGATGCCGCGCCACTTTCGGAGCACATCGTCGCCCTGATGGGGCGGCTGATCGAGCGCTTCAGGCCGGATGCGGTTGTGATCGCCTGCAACACGGCGTCGACGCTGGTGCTGCCGCCGCTGCGCGCTCTGCATCCGATCCCGTTCATCGGCACCGTGCCGGCGATCAAGCCGGCGGCCGAGCGCTCGAAAAGCCATGTCGTCGGCGTGCTTGCGACGCCGGGCACGATGAAGCGCGATTATACCCGCGAATTGATCCGCAGTTTCGCCACGGATTGCCACGTCCGGCTCGTCGGATCGTCCGAACTGGCGCCGCTCGCCGAGGCGGTTATGCGTGGCGATGCCGTCGATGACGGCGCCATCCGACACGAGCGTGCTCGCCTGCACGCATTATCCCTTCCTGATCGACCGCCTCGAGGCCGTCGCGCCCTGGCCGGTCGGCTGGATCGATCCTGCCGAAGCGATCGCCCGGCGAGTGCTGTCGGTGTTGTCGCTGACGGCAGAGCCGGCCGGCAGCCCGATGGTCGAGGGGCAGGCCTTCCTGACTTCCGGCAAGCCGTGGGCGCCGGCGCAGCTGCGCCTGCTGGCGCAGTTCGGACTTTCCGGCTCCGTCCTGGCCTGACGGCGGGGCGCGGCCGCGCCCCGCTCCGGCATTTCAGCCGCGATGCGCGTCCATCAGGATCTCGAACGAACGCTTGCGGTCGGCCGGGTCGTAGAAATCGGTCGTGACGATCAGTTCGTCGGCACCGGTCTGCTCGATGAACATGGCGAGCTTTTCCTTCACCGTCTTCGGCCCGCCGATGATGGCGACGCCGAGATGCGAACGCACATAGGCTTCCTCGCGCGGCTCCCAGAGGCCATCCATGCTGTCGACCGGCGGCATCAGCACGGTCGGCTGGCCGCGTACCAGATTGACCAGGCGCTGGTACTGCGTCGTCGCCTGATAATGCGCCGTCTCGTCGGTGTTGGCGGCGATCACCGGCAGTCCGACCATCACATAGGGCTTCTCCAGATATTCGGACGGCCGGAAGAAGTGCCGGTAGGTCTCCAGCGCGTCCATCAGGCGCTGCGGCGCGAAATGGCTGGCGAAGGAGAAGGGCAGGCCGAGCAGGCCGGCCAACTGGGCGCTGAAGGTGGATGAACCGAGCAGCCACACGGGCACGTTGGAGCCGGCGCCGGGAACGGCGCGCAGCTTCTGTCCCTCGGCCGCCGGCGCAAGCAGGGCGAGCAGTTCCTGCACGTTCTGCGGGAAGGCGTTGTCGTCGTCGGTCATGTCGCGGCGGAGCGCGCGCATGGTCATCGGATCGCTGCCCGGAGCACGGCCGAGACCAAGGTCGATCCGGCCCGGATAGAGCGCTTCCAGCGTGCCGAACTGCTCGGCGATGACGAGCGGCGCATGGTTGGGAAGCATCACGCCGCTCGAGCCGACG